>JASIGS010000708.1 GCA_030052355.1 Streptosporangiaceae bacterium
CTTCGATCTGATCGAGGACACCGTCACGATGGCGCAGCGGCTCGGCGTCCCGATCTGGCTGCGCGGCGGCTGGGCGATGGACTTCTTCCTCGGCTGGGTCACCCGCGACCACGCCAACATCGACTGGCACGCCTGGATCGAGGACGCGCCTGCCATAACGGCAGCCCTTCATGCGGGCGGCTACCAGACGGCCACCGCGCTGGATCAGCACCTCGCCGTTGCCAAGGATGGCCTGGACATGAGCTTCAACTGGCTAGCTCGGAGCGCCGACGGGATGGTCACCATGGCTGGCGGTGAGTACGCGGGGAAAGCGTGGCCCGACGAGGTGCTGGACTGGCCGCAAGGGCGGATCGGGCCCGTGCGCTGCCCGATCATCAGCCCCCATCTCCAGATCGAGTGCAAGCAGATGTGGCCGGCCTGGGTGCCTGACAGCCCCCAGCGGGAAAAAGACTCCGCAGACCTTGCCCTCCTCCGCCAGGCCCTGCGACCACGCCAGCCCTGGAGCACGCAACGGCACCGGCCTGATCGGCCGCGAAGCGGGCGCTGACCAAGGCGAGCCACCGAGTGTGGCAGGGCGCTTTCTCGATGGCACGCTGGTCTCGCAACTTACCTCGTCAGCGACGGGTCAGGACTCCTGCGCTACTAGGACTCGGAGCCTCCTTGCCTCTTGCGGCCACCCTCGCCGAGAGGACTAATCCATAGCGCGGCGCCAGTCGCCATGCCGAGCAGGAGCGTGAGGAGCAGGTCATATACCCAGGTGTGCGACCCATGCAGCGCATAGACCTGATCTGCCCCTCTCGGATAGCGAACGGTGATAGTCGACCCCGGGCCGTCGCCCGCCGGTAGCACACCACCGTAAGCGAGTCCGCTGATCACCTCGCCGTGAGCGCCGTAGTACGTTCCGACCCACTCACAGCCCGTCTTCGCCAAGCAGACCTGGTTGTTCACCACGAAGCTGCCAGTCATGCCGCCGCCCATCGCAGCGTCGATGGCCGGGGCAAGGCCGAAATACGCCGCGGCGATCGCCGCTACGACGAGGGCGCCGCCCGCCGCGATGGCGAGGTGCCGGAGCCGACCGCGGCGCTTGCGTATAGCTACAGCACGCGATCGAATCACCGAACGAAGCCTGCGCCGCTCCTGACGAGACAAGTCGCCCTCGGCGAGTTCCTCGCGTGCGTGCTGCGCCTGCCGGCGGCTCACCCGAGGCGATCTGGCGGGCGTCCCCGTGTGCGGACTGCGCGAAGCCATAGCAACGTCTCCGCTTCCTCGCTCCACATCATCGTCCCGTGGAAAGTCGGACGCCGCGACACTGCAGTCGCTTGCCTAGGACTGCAGTGTCGCGGCAGGTCGAGCGATCCAGCTCGGCCCGCTCGGCGAACCCACCTGCGCTGAGTTCGGCCAGCTCATGGTCGTGCCCGGCGATTCCGGCGTAGGCGGCTTCGAACGGCTCCAGGCCAACCGCCCGCTCCGCATGCTCCTCGGCGACGCTGCCAGTGAAGCGCATGTGCGAGACTCTAGCCATGTTTCTTACGCAGATGAGTTTGCTTTACTAACTTATTGCCCATGACGAGTCGCGGCCGGCTCTGATGGCGCGCCGCGCCATTTAGTCAGGCCTGCCTGCGTTCGTTGATCCACACCGATACGTGAGCGGGTTCCAGGGTCTGGTACACGACAGCGGCCAGGTCGTCCCTGACTGAGTGCAGGTTCACGGCGTCCTTCAGGCCAGCCGCGAAGGCAGCCACGATCCGGTCGGCGTCATAGCGGGCGCGGTTGAATCGCCGGTCCACCGCATGCTGCACGCGCAGCCGCAATGGATGAAACAGCGCGGCGGCGACCAGGGTAGCCACCGCCACCGCCACCGTGCTATGGAACCGGAACACCTGGGTGGCCAGCAGGACCAGGCCCGCGTACAGCGCGACCAGCAGGCTGGTGACGATGGCGTAGGCCAGGGTGCGGGAGATCACCCGGTCGATGTCATACAGCCGGTACTTCAAGATCGCCACGCCCATGCCGAGGGGAATCGCAAGACTCGCCGTGATGGCGATGTCACCCAGGACCCGCAGGACCTCGGATCGGCTCCCGAGCAGCACGACGCCAGCCAGGATGCCAGCCCCGGCAGTGGCCGACCCGCTCATCAGCCACTTCAGCTGCTGGCGGCGCTCCCACGATGAACGCCGGTAGCTGAGCACCTGGCTGGCCAGCGACAGCAGCCAGCAGATCACCAGCAGCGGGAAGAACGTCTCGCTCACGCCGGTCCACCAGGCTGGGGCGCCCGCAGCCTGATAGATGATCGCGAGGTTTCCGGTGGAATCCACCCGCACGTTATGGCCGGTGATCGTCTCCGCGGTGAGGATGAAGGCGCCGGCTGTCCACGCCATGCTCACGCCGACATAGACCCATGTCAGCCAGCGCCACCGTGATGACGGTGGCCGGCCGTCGGGAAACAGCAGGAACACCAGCCCCAGGAGCACGAACGACAGTCGTCCGCACGCCTGCGCGAACAATGCCACCCAGCCGAGCGGCAGCTCCCCGTGCCGGAGCCGGTAGTCGGCCAGCGCATAGAAGCCGCCGTCCTCGCCGAGAGCTGACAGGGCAGCCACACCGAGGATGAGCCAGCCGAGCGGGTTGCGCGGCCTCCGCCAGGCAACCACGAATCCCGCGACGCCGAAGCCGGCGGAGACCCAGACCGGCACGGAACCATCGCCAGAATCCAGGCCCTGATGCGCAAGACCGGCCAGCGGACCACCGGCGATAACCAATACCAGTGCGAGCCCACCCACGACTCGCGCGGTCGCCGGGGACGCCCAGCCGAAGCGACCGGCTGCGACGTCCGTCGCACCTGGTGCCTGCCCGGACGGCGGCCGCGGACTGCTCACAGCACGCACGCTACGCGCTAGCCGTTCCGGGAACGTTACGGCTCGGGCCGGAGCCCCTCATCGGGGTTCGGGGTCTTGCGTTTCTGCGCAGTTCGGTGAGCCGTGACGGCGGCTCTCGGGTTCAGGAGCGGGCGGAGCTCGAAGGGTGGTGACCGGGGCTGACCAGGCCGGTCTCGTAGGCGTAGACGACCGCCTGGACGCGATCTCGCAGTCCGAGTTTCATCAGTATCCGGGTGACGTGGGTCTTGACGGTCGTCTCACTCACAGTCAGCGTGCTGGCGATTTCGCTGTTGCTCAGCCCGGTGGCCAGGCAGCGGAGGACTTCGAGTTCTCGCTGGGTGAGATCGTTGAGCTGCTCGGACGGGCGGCGGCCAGCCCGGGCGGCGGCAAACTGCGCAACCAGCCGCCTGGTGATGCTCGGCGAGAGCAGAGCGTCACCCTGGCCGACGGTGCGGATGCCGGAGGTGAGCAGGTGCTCCGGCGCGTCTTTAAGCAGGAAGCCGCTGGCGCCCGCGCACAGTGCGTCGTAGACGTACTCGTCGAGGTCGAATGTAGTGAGGATGAGCACGCGGGGCTTCGGCTCAGGGCAGTCGGCCAGAATGCGGCGCGTGGCCTCGATACCGTCGAGGTCAGGCATACGTATGTCCATGAGCACGACATCGGGACGCAGTTCGAGGGTGCGGGCGACCGCCTCAGCGCCGGTGCTGGCTTCGCCGGCAACCTCGATGTCCGCTTCGGCGCCGAGGATCATGCGGAACCCGGCGCGGATCAGCTGTTGGTCGTCAGCGATCAGGACTCGCACGGTCATGGCAACGCCGGCACCAGGCCGCCAGGGAGGCGGACGATCAAGTGGCGCCGGGCGCCTCGTCGGCTCGGATCGGAATCGGCTCGCACCTCGCCCCCGCACAGGCTGACGCGTTCACCGACCGAGGCGGGCGGCCACGCGCTCCGGTTTCTCGGGCAGGCAGCCACTTCCAACTCGATCTCGTTGTCACCGAACACTAGCGCAATGGCGACCGCCGACCGCTGTTCGGCGGCAGTCAAGATCTCCTCAACGACCCGGTACACCGCGAGGTCGACGCCGAGGGAAAGGGCGCTTGGCTCACCGCGAACGCTCAGGTCGATCTGCAGGCCTTGCTGGCGCCAATAGCGGAGGAGGCCGTGAATCTGGCCGACGCCTGGCTGCGGCGACATTTCGCGAGGTTCACCGCGGTAACGGAGCACGCCGAGTATCCGTCGCATCTCGCTCAGCACCTGGCGGCCGGTGGCCTGGATGGCCTGAAGCGACTCATCCGCGCTGGCCGGGTCGTCAGGGAGCTGACCGCGGGCCGCCTGAGCCTGGATGACCATGACGGCGACATCCTTAGCGACGACCGCGTGAAGCTCGCGGGCGATCCGCGAGCGCTCACCGGCGACAGCAAGCCCAGCGTGGTTGTCCCGCTCGGCGGCGAGCTTGAGCGTCGTGCGCTCGAGGGTCGCTGCATGTCCGCGACGGGAACGGACAGCTCGCCCCGCGAGCCATGCCAGGGCGATCACAAGCAGGAACCCGGCGTAGCTGCTGACGTTGAGCTGATGGTCCAGCACCTGGCGGATAGCCGGCGCGACGGCGAGCAGCGCCAATCCCGCGACGGCTCGGGTCCGGCGCTCCCACGCGGCGACGGTGTATGCGGGGAACACAGACACATAGATCGCGGTGAAGACCGAAGTCTGGGGTGCGATCTGGCTGCTCAGGGAGAGCCCCATCACGACAACGATGATGACGAACCAGAGCGATTGCCGGCGCCGCCATGCGAACGCCGCCGTCATCACGGCCACCGCGACGACGTCGCGATAACGCGCGCCGCCAGGCACATGCGCGGTGAGCGCGGTGATCTCGAGCAGGACCAGGAACCCGGCGGCGATCAGGGGGTCGAGCACAGGCGACTGCTTCGCCCGAGGCTGGATACCGGCCGGCCGCGCGGGCCGCAGAGTGGGTTCCTCCCCGTTGAGCGGAATGCTGGCCCGAATCTCAAATCCGCCACCGGTTCTGGGTCCAGCACGAAAGCTGCCACCGTAGAGGCTGACCCGCTCTCGCAGCCCGATCAGGCCGTGGCCCGGCGCATGGTGGTGGGTGACACCGGGACCAGGGGCGTCATCGCACACCCCGACCGTGACGGTCTCCGCGGTGAAGAGAAGCGTTACCTGGGCCTTCGCGGATCCCGCGTGCTTGATGACGTTGGTCAGGCCCTCCTGGACAATCCGGTACAGGACCAGCTCCAGTCCGGGCGACATGAGCTCGGGCTCTCCGTCGGTTGTGAAGTCCACGGCGAGTCCAGCCTCGCGCGCCCGGTCGATCAGCCTCTGAATGTGAGGCAGCCCAGGAGTCACGAGGCTTTCCGAGACGACGTCATCTCGCCGGAGGGCGCCGACCATCCGTCGCAGTTCGACGAGCGCCTCGCGGCCGGCTGTCTCCACTGCGGTGAGGGCCTGCACGGCCATGTTCGTGTCCGCCGACATGACCCGGCGGGCACCGGAGGCCTGGACCACCATGACGCTGACCGAGTGAGCGACGACGTCATGGAGTTCCCTCGCAACCTTGGCCCGTTCGGCATCGGCGGCCTGCTTGGCATGCTCCGCCTGCCTGTCGCGTAGCTGGCCGGCGGCGGCTTCGAGGCGATTGGCCCGCTCACCGTAGACGTGCATCGCCGCGCCCAGAGCGAATGGGATGATTCCGCTGAGCGCCCAGAACGCGGCGTTCGCCACGAAGCCGCCCGATCCATTGGCGAGGGGACCATCCGGGTAGGACAGTCCCACCACCATCGACGCGGTCACCCAGCCGGCGAGCACGACCAGGGTCCGTGCGCGTGAATGGTGACCCTGAGCGAAGGAGTAAAGGAGCCAGAAAACTGCGGCTTCCTCCGGCAGTCCCGAGCCAGGATGGGGACCCGAGAGGGCCAGGCCGATGAGCCCGAGCTCGGCGGCGACGACGCAGGTCGAAGGAAATCGGCGCGACCCTGCAATAGATCC
>JASIGS010000709.1 GCA_030052355.1 Streptosporangiaceae bacterium
GTGGCAGCGGCCAAGCTTCGGCAAGCAGCTGTACCTCGGTAATTTCCGGCTTGACCTGATCTATCCGCATCCGCGCCCGAGTGAAGAGGCAACGCAGCGCGGCGAGCAGTTCTGCGCTCGAGTGCGCGAGTTCTGCGAAACCTCGGTCGACGGCGCGCTGATCGAACGCGATGCCCTCATACCCGACGAGGTGGTCAAGGGCATGGCGGCGATCGGCGCGTTCGGCATGAAGATCGCGCCGCGGTACGGCGGGCTCGGGCTGACGAACCTGTACTACAATCGCGCGCTGATGATCGTCGGGTCTGCCTCGCCCGCGCTGTCCGCGATGCTGTCGGCGCACCAGTCGATCGGCGTGCCGCAGCCCCTCGCGCTGTTCGGCACGGACGAGCAGAAGGAGCGGTACCTGCCGCGGTGCGCGCGCGGCGAGATCAGCGCGTTCCTGCTGACGGAGCCGGACGTCGGATCGGATCCGGCCCGGCTGAGCATGACGGCGACCCCGTCGCAGGACGGCTCGGAGTACGTGCTCGACGGCGTCAAGCTGTGGACGACCAACGGAGTCGTGGCCAACCTGCTCGTCGTCATGGCCAGGGTTCCGGCGAGCGAGGGTCATCGGGGCGGGATCACGGCTTTCGTCGTGGAAGCGAGCGCCGAGGGCATCACGGTCGAGCGGCGGAACGCCTTCATGGGCCTGCGCGGCCTCGAAAACGGCGTGACGCGATTCCACCAGGTGAGGGTCAAGGCCACCGACCGGATCGGCGAGGAGGGTCAGGGCCTCAAGATCGCGCTCACGACGCTGAACACCGGCCGGCTGTCACTGCCTGCCAGCTGCGTGACGGCCGGAAGGCTGGCGACAAAGTTCGCGAGGGAGTGGGCGCAGGAGCGAGTGCAGTGGGGACGACCGGTCGGCCAGCACGAGGCGGTCGCCAAGAAGATCTCCTTCCTGGCTGCCACCACGTACGCCCTCGAGGCCGTGGTCGAACTGTCCAGCCAGCTCGCTGACGACAAGCGGAACGACATCCGGATCGAGGCGGCACTCGCCAAGCTGTACTGCTCAGAGATGGGCGGGAAGATCGTCGACGAGCTGGTCCAGGTCCGCGGCGGCCGCGGCTACGAGACCGCGGACTCTCTCGCCGCGCGTGGCGAGCGCGGCGTGCCCGCCGAGCAGATGTTCAGGGACATGCGGATCAACCGGATCTTCGAGGGCTCGTCGGAAATCATGCGGCTGTTCATCGCGCGCGAGGCGACCGACGCTCACCTGTCCGCCGCCGGCGAGCTGATCGACCCGCGGCTGCCGACCGGACAGCGTGCCCGCGCGGCCGCGAAGGCCGGCGAGTTCTACGCCAAGTGGCTGCCCAGCCTGGTGACTGGCCAAGGGCAGAAGCCCGGGTCGTTCAGCGAGTTCGGGCAGCTCGCACCGCACCTGCGGTACGTCGAGCGGGCGAGCAGGAAACTGGCCAGGTCGACGTTCTACGCGATGGCCAGGTGGCAGGGCCGGCTGGAGCGCAAGCAGGGCTTCCTCGGGCGGATCGTGGACATCGGCGCCGAACTGTTCGCCATCAGCGCCACGTGCGTCCGGGCCCAGATGGACCAGGCCGAAGGCGCCGGCACCGAGCGCGCCGCGACCGCGTACGATCTGGCCGATCTGTTCTGCAAGCAGGCCAGGCTGCGCGCCGACGAACTGTTCGGTCAGCTGTGGAGCAACACCGACGCCGCCGACTCCGCGATGGCCAAGCGCATCCTCGGCGGCGGCTACGCCTGGCTGGAACAGGGCGTGCTCGACCCGTCGATTCCGGGACCGTGGATCGCCAGCGCCAACCCCGGGCCGTCCAAGGCGGAAAACGTGCACCGCACCATCGGCTGACGCCCCTCAGGCGGAAGACCTGGTCACCCTGGACGCTGACCGTTGAGGCGGCGCAGCGCGGCGTCGCGCCAGAGTCCGATACCTGCCTGGTCGGCGACGGCTAGGGCGTGCCGGTAATGCTCGTCGGCGCCGGGAAGCCCGAGGTAGTGGGCGAGGTCGCCCAGAATCTGGGCGGTCGGCCCGAGGGTGAGGATCGCGGATTCGGCGCCCGCTGGGCGGCCCGCGTACGGCAGCAGCGCTCGATAGGCGGATTCCGCCCGCGGCCGGTCGTCGAGGGCGATGCCGAGCAGGCCGCGAACCGCGGCGAGCAACAGCCAGTGCAAGTCGGGCCGGATTGCGGGGCGCCGCGCTGCGACGGTCCGGGCATCGGCCACCATGCCCATGGCGGCCAACGCGAGCGCGAACACGTCCGACATGCTGGAGATGTTCACTTCCTCTACCTCGCCCGCGCTTTGATCCGCGTAGTTGACGATCTCGGCGGCGCGGTCTTGCATCAGCAGGTTGCAGAACACGGCGAAGTTGGTCATCTGCGTCCACTGATGCCACAGGTCCAGCTTGTCCAACCGGTCAGTCGTCTGCTGATACAGCACGATGGCGGCTGCCAGGTCGCCGGACAGGGCCAGGCGGAGCGCCCGGTACAGGCCGACCAGGCAGGCAAACACCGGCAGGTCGTAGCGGTCGGCGATGCTCCCGGCGCGATCGGCGTGCACGTCGGCGGCCGCGAAGTCGGCGGTCGCGCAGCCGGCCCGCATGAGAATCAGGTGGCCGAGTGCCTCGGCGGTCACCGGCTTACCGGGCAACGCGAGCATCTCGGCACCCAGGTTCAGGCGTTCGGCCAGCCCGTCGTGCCGGAACGACTGGATGTAACGGCCGTTGATCGCCATCATGAGCGTCGGCGGGTCGCCAAGGCGCCTGGCCATCGCCACAGCCTCGGCGGATGCCTCGTAGCCCCGCTCGGATTCGGCGCCGTGCAACTCGAAGGCGAGCGTCGTGAGCAGCTGACAGCGCTCCGGGCGGTCACCGGACGGCAGCCTTATCAGCGTCTGCTCGACCGTGTCCACCAGCTCGTCGTCGATCTGGCCATACGCGTTGCTGAGAAACAGCCTGGGCACGTCGAATGAGCTGATGACGCGGATGACGAGCAGAGGGTCATCGAGCAGGAGGGCAGCGTTGACGGCATCGCGGCGGTAGGAGCGGGCGCGGGCGAGCTGGCCGATCTGGGCCAGCGCGCGAACCAGGTTAAGTACGAGTTCTAGCCGCTCTCGCACGTCGCCGCCATCGGCGTCGTCGAAGCAGGTGATCGCCTGCTCCCACAGCTCGGCGGCCTCGTGGTAAGCAAAGCGCTGTTCGGCCTGTCCCGCTGCGAGCCGGCAGTAACGGGCAGCCTTGCCCGGCTCGTTCCCAGCCTGCACGAAGTGATAAGCGAGGGCGGCCACCTCGCGAGGGTTGTGCCGCTCGACCGCTGTCGCCGCCCGAGCATGCAGGCGGGAACGACGGAGCCTCGACAGACTCTGATAGAGCGTGTCGCGGACCAGCGCGTGGCTGAAGCGGACCCGGCCCGGCGCTGGCTCGGTCACGAGCCCGGTCAGCAGGCCCGCTTCGATGGCATCAAGCAGCACGTTCTCGTCTGCATCCGCGACATCGGCGAGCACGTCGACGTCGCTCTCGGTGCCGAGCACCGCCGCCTGCCGCAGGATCGTCTGCGCGGTGGCCGGGAGCCTTTCTATCCGCCGCTGGAGCACTTCGCGGACTCCGGCGGGCACTTCTGTCGTGGCCGCGAGCGCGCCCTCGGAGTCGAGCAGCCGGGCTGTCTCCCTGATGAAGAACGGGTTGCCGCCCGTGCGCGCCGCGATGGCCCTGGCGGTTTCGTCGGTCACCTGGCTGGTGCACGTCACCCGGATCAGCTCGGCGGCGGCGTCTTCGTTCAGCCCGAGCAAGGTCACCCGGACCGGCTCGCGGGCGGCCAGCGTGGCGAGGCAGCCAGACAGCTGCCCGGTCACCTCGCCCGGCCGGTAGGTGGCCAGCACGAGTATCCGGCTCGCGGCCAGTTGCGCCGTGACGTCGGCGAAGATCGCCAGCGTCTCACCGTCGGCCCGGTGCAGGTCGTCAAGGATCACCAGCAGCGGCTTCGTGCGACTGACCGCGTCAAGGTATCCGGCCACCGCCCGGTGCAGCCTGAACCGCGCGGCCGGCACGTCGCCGTCGTGCGACACGGCGTCGGTGAGCAGCCCGGCTAGCGCCTCTGCGTCGCCCGGCGGCTCCGTGCTGGCCAGCCGCCTGACGACCTCAGCCCACGGCCATCCGGCCGGTGCTCCCTCGTGCTCAGGGCAGCGCCCCGCGCAGACGGCCCAGCCCTCGCTAGCGAGCAGCTCGCCGACTCGATCGGTCAGCGCGGTCTTGCCCGCGCCCGGATCACCGGTGATCAGGGCGATCCGCAACCGTCCCGACCTGGCCTGCCGGGCAGCTTCGGTCAGCGTGTCAAGATCAGCATCCCTGCCGAAGTACGGTGCGGCCGCGGCAGCCGGCGGCGGGGCAGCAGGCTCAGCCGCTGCCTTCGCAGCGGTCATGGCTGCCCGCGGCGGGCCGGATAGCTCCGGGGCCTGGGCGAGGATGCCCTCTTCCAGTTCGCGAAGCGCGGGGCCCGGGTCGACGCCGAGGTCCTCAGCCAGCCTCGCCCGTGCCCGCCGCAGCGCGGCGAGCGCGTCACCCTGACGGCCGGACTGGTAGAGCGCGAGTGCCAGCAACCGCCAGGCCTCCTCCCGCAGCGGGTACTCGGCGGTCAGCTGGCTCAGTTCGGCGATGGTCTGCGCCGCCCGGCCCAGTTGCAGTGCCGCCTGTGCGCGCACCTCTATCGCGGTCAGGCGCAGTTCGTCGAGCCTGCGGGCCTCTAGGTCCGCCCACGGCAGGCCGCCGAACTCGCCGAACGGCGCGCCGTGCCAGGACTCGAGCGCCGCGGACAGCCGGGCGTGTGCCGCGGCGGGGTCCGCTAGCGCCGTGGCCTGGTGCACATGCTCCTCGAACGACCAGGCGTCGACCTCTCCGGCCGGAAGCCGCAGCGCGTACCCGGGCGGGGCGGTGATGAGGACCCCGGCCGGAGAGCGGGCGGCGCGGTCAGGCTCGAGCGCGCGCCGCAGGTGCGAGACGTAGGACTGCACCGCGGCGAGCGCCTTGGGCGGCGCCTCGTCAGCGTAGAGGTCATCGATCAGCCGGTCGGCGGAAACGACGCGGCCGTGCTCGGCGATCAGCCGGGCAAGCACGCACCGCTGCCTCGGGCCGCCCAGGTCGGCGGGCACTCCGTCGATGTCGGCCTCGAGCGGGCCGAGGACCCGAACCCCGATCACTGATACCTCGCTGACGACAGACCGGTTACTAGGCTCGCAGGGCCCGGCCGCGGGCCGCAAGTCAGCCCCAAGCGGGCGATCGGCCGGGGCATGCAGGCCACCTCAGCGCAGTACCAGCAGCTCGAGCCAGTTGGTTCTGGGTTCCTGGCTGGGAGCCGGTTCGGCGGTCAGCACGGCATGACGGAGTCGTTCCTTGCCTGCTAGGTATTCCTCCTCGGTGAGGTTACGCATCGGGGTGTCCGCGCGGCGGAAGGTGTCTGCCCGGGCGAGGAACTCGGCAAGGCTGAACAGTGTCTCGGGGACCTGCTCGAGCGCGTCGCGGCGGAATCCTGCGGCTGCGAACGCCTGGAGGATCTGCTCAATGGACGGAAAGGTCCTGACCGTCCGCGCGGTCTCGGGGAAGAACTCCCACGGGAAGGTGCGCGCCGCGTCGATGCGGCCCGGGAATCCCGCCCGGATCAGCGCGGGTGCGCCGGGGCGCAGGATACGGCGGATCTCTCGCGCGGCCGCCTCAAGATCAGGGATGTGCTGGATCACGAGGGACAGCCAGGCGCCGTCCGCCGAGCCGTCTGGTAGCGGGATGGTGCTGGCGTCGCCCGGCAGCACCTGGATGGCGGGGTGTCGCGGGATCTGGGCTCGCATCGCCGCCGACGGCTCGACCGCGACGATGCGCAGGCCGAACCAGTCGCTGAACGCGGCAGCGAACGCGCCGGTCCCCGCGCCGATGTCCACCACGGTCATGCCAGGCGACGGCCTGAGGTGCCGCCGGACTGCCCCGCGCCACTGCCCGAGCCCGTCTCGCTGAACCTCACGGACCGCCTTGTACGCCGCCGCGGTCTGATCGTCGTAGCTGATCCTGGCCATGTCGCGCCTCCTGCTGGCAACCTTCGCGGTACTGACGGCCGGCAGGCCAGCG
>JASIGS010000087.1 GCA_030052355.1 Streptosporangiaceae bacterium
GAGGAACGGCGGCGGCAGATCGCTGACGCGCTGGTGCGGACGGCCGCCACGCGCGGGCTGCACGCCACCGGGATGCGCGAGGTCGCGGCCGAGGCCGGCGTGTCCCTGCGGCTCGTCCAGTACTACTTCGGCACCAAGGAAGAGCTCCTGCTGGCCGCCATGCAACAGCTGGCAGCCCAGTTCAGCGACCGAGTTCTGGCGCGGATCCGCCGGGTCAGTGAGCCAGGAAGCGGGGCCAGCCCCCGCGATGTCATTGCCGCCATCCTGACCGAGGCGCTGCCCGACGACGACGAGAGGCGCACCTTCACCGTCGTCTACACGGCATACCTGGCGCTGTCGCTGACCGACCCGGCGCTGGCGATCGGGCCCCTGGCCCGGAACTCGAGCGTCGTGGGCGATGTGATCGCCGCCCAGTTGCGGGCTGCCCAGGCCGCCGGCGACATGCCAGGCCGCCTGGATCCGGACCTGGAAGCGATCAGCCTGCTGACCATGTCCGCCGGCCTCGGCACCAGCGTCGTGGTGGGCCAGTCCTCGGCCGGGCAGGCCCGGGCGGTCATCGACTACCACCTGCGCCGCTTGTTCCCCGCTCATCCGGCGGCCTGAACGCTGCCGCCGGGGCTGGCGGCAGGCGGGCTGGCGCGGACCCGGTCGGTGATGATCGCGAGGATCGCCCCGAGCACGGCGTAGCTGCCGAGCACGATCAGCGCGGTGGTGGCTCCGTAACCACCCCACGACCGGATCACGTGCTACGGCGCGACGGTCCGGGGCAGCTTGCCCTTGGCGCCGAGTTTGTAAGCGATGATCAGTTGCGTCTCCCTGGGTATCTGGACGCCCGCGCCGACAATGACGTAGTCACCGTCGATCGCGATGGGTGAGTTGGAACCAGAGGAGAGCGGCGTCTTCAGCAGGATCTTGCCGTTAGCGGCGTTGAACGCGTACAGGTACCCGCTGTAGGTCGTGGTGAACACGACGCCGTTGGTGACCGTCGCGGCGCCGTATGGCGACGATGGCAGCTTGTCGTCCCAGATGATCTGTCCGGTGTCCTGGTTGACCGCGACCATCTCGCCTTTAGCTGTGGCGATGGACGCTTCGAATGCCTTCAGGCTTTCGTCCTGGCCGTTGACTGTCATGGGCACCGCGAGGTCGGTAACGGCAGCGAACACCGCGCATCCGTTGGCCGCCAGCGGCGTCAGTACCCCGCCAAACGGGCCGGGCTCGAGAACGAACCTGGCGGGCAGCGGGATGTGCGAGGTCGGTTTGGCGTTCTCGGTAAGCAGTCCGTCGTTGTCATGCCCGGTGTGGACGCCGACCGGGCGCTTCCACAGCAGCTTGCCGGTCTGGGCGTTGAGCTCGATCAGGATGCCGGCCTTGCCGCCGTCGATGACCACCGGCTGGCCGTGAGCCGTGCTGAGGACTGGGGAGTCCTGCAGATCCCAGTCATAGAGGTCGTGCGGGGTGAGCTGGTAGTACCAGAGCAGCTTGCCGGCCGGGCTCAGCTTGACGACCGAGTCGGTGTACAGGTCCGGGCCGGGCCGGCTGGTTCCCCATGGGTAGCCGCTGGGCCACCCGCTCTCACCGATCGGGCCGGGATTGGCGATGCCGAGGTAGATGTTGCCCTGGGCGTCGAACGATGGCGGCTCCCACAGGCCGCCGCCGGAATTGATGGCCGGGTTGCCCCACAGGTTCTGCACCTCATCCCAGGACCATTCCGGCGCGCCGGTCTTCGCGTTCAGCGCCCACAAGATCCCCTTGCCTCCGCCGAGGTACTGGCCGACGGTCGGGTTCACCGGCACCGTCGACACGTAAACGGTGCCGTCGTTGTAGCCGGGCGCCATGTCGATGCCTTCGTGATTGTTCTGGATGAGCGTCCGGCTCCACAGCTGCTTGCCGGTGGCCGCTGACAGTGCAACGACGGCGTGATTGGTCGCCGCGAAGACGACTCCGCTGGCCACGTTCACGCCATCTGGCCCGCCGTTTAGCGAGTCGTAGTTGTGCGTCCACAGGACCTTGCCGGTGGCGAGCTTGATCGCCATCACGTTGGACTCCAGGTCCTGCGAGTACAGCACGCCGTTCACGACGATCGGCGTGGTGGAGAAGCCGTCCGTCAGTCCAGCCGAACGCCTTGCACCAGTCGACTCGATCGGCACGAACCATGCCACGCCAAGGCGTGCGACATTGGCAGCTGTGATCGCGCTCGCGACGTCCCGGGTGTTCTGCAGGTTGCCGCCGGGCAACGTCCAAGCCGCCGCGACCCCCGTCCCGGCCTGCTTAGCGGAACAGTTCGACACGCTCGCGTTTGGTGTGCTGCTCCCGCAGCCGACGACTGCCATGCTCGCGGCCGCCAGCACGGCCACGCTGGCAACTCCGGACCGTGCAGCTAAGCACTTCACCTTCGTGGCCTCCGTACTAATTCTCGTCGGCTCGCGACCGGCCTGGCCAGAGGGCGACATGTCACAACTTGGGCAAGACGGGGAGCGCCGTGCCGTCTAACTACCGTGCCGCCATTGATGTCCTCGTGCGGTTTCCATGCCCCGAGCATGCGCGCGTCCGCTAATGACCTGACTTATCGTCACTTGCAGCCGGGCCGCGGCCGCTGCGAACCTAGTACTGAGTCGCTGCGAGCAAAATGCTCGCGCTTCGTCATGGACGGGAAGCCAGTGATCGACATCAGGGTTCTGGGCCCGCTGGAGGTCACCGTTGATGGCGTGCGGATCGACCCCGGCGGGCCGCGCCAGCGGTGCGTTCTCGCCCGGCTGGTCGCCGCGCGCGGAAAGGTAGTATCGGCCGACCGGCTGATCGAGGACCTTTATGCGGATGAGGTTCCGCCCAGGGCGCTCGCTTCAATCCAGGCCTATGTCTTTCACCTGCGCCGCGCACTTGAGCCGGGTCGTGCCGCTCGGGCGCGCGCCGAGGTGCTGATCACGTCGCCGCCGGGGTACGCGCTGCGGCTCAGCGCTGCCGCGGTCGATGCCTGGTCTTTTGAGGAGGAGGCTCGTCAGCCCGCCGGGCTAGAAGATCCGGCCGCCACGCACGCCCGGCTCACGGCCGCCTTAGCTTCCTGGCGCGGCGCAGCCTTCGAGGAATTCGGCGGCATGCCCTGGGCCGACCTGGAGGCATCCCGGCTGGAGGAGCTGCGGTTGATGGCCTGCGAGCGGCTGGCGGCCACGGCGCTGCAGCTGGGCAGCCCGGCGCAGGTGATCGCCGACCTGAGCCGGCTGACGGCCGAGCATCCGCTGCGGGAAGAGGCGTGGCGGCTGCTCGCTCTCGCGCTGTACCAGTCCGGCCGGCAGGGTGATGCGCTCGCGGCGCTGCGGCGGGCAAGGACACAGCTCGCCGAGGAACTGGGGGTCGATCCGGGCCCTGCCCTGCGGCAGCTGGAGGACGACATTCTCGCCCAGGCACCCGCCCTCTCGGCCCCGCATCTCGTCCGGTCGCAGGCGCACCTCCCGGCTGCTGCCGCCCCCGCGCCGCGCCCAGATGACACCCGCCAGGCCATGGCTGATGATCTCGGCATACCGCCGGGAGAACGGCCGCGGCAGCTGGAGCGCCCGATTCTGACCGGCGATCCGGCCGTTGGCCCGCCAGCCGGTCCGGTCAGTCTGCAGCCGGCCGGGCCCAGGGCGCCAAGTCTGCTGCCGGCCGACATTGCCGACTTCACCGGTCGAGCAGGGCTGGCCGAGCAGGTCGGCCGGCACTTGACCGAGTGGGAAGCGGGCCGACTGGCGGCGCCGGTCATGGTCCTGACCGGGCCAGGCGGCGTGGGCAAGACCAGCCTGGCAGTGCGCGTGGCCCACGGGGTGGCGGGGCATTTCGCTGACGGGCAGCTGTTCGCCGATCTGCACGCGGGTGCTGGGAGCCCGGTCGGGCCGGGGCGGATGCTTGAGCGGTTCTTGCGGGCGCTGGGCGTGCCGGGCCCGCAGGTGCCCGAGGACCTGGACGAGCGCGCGGGGTCTACCGGGACCTAGTCGCCAACCGCAAACTTCTGGTGGTGCTGGACGACGCGGCCGGCGAAAACCAGGTGCTGCCGCTGCTGCCCGGCACCGCGCCGGCCGCGGTCCTGATCACCAGCCGACGCCGGCTGAGCGGGCTGGCCGGCGCCGCCCACGTCGAAGTCAGCGTCCTGGAGGCTGACACGTCGCTTGCGCTGCTTGGCAGGATCGCCGGTACGAGTCGGGTGCAGGCAGAGCCGTCCGCGGCGGCCGCGGTGGCCGGGCACTGCGGGCACCTGCCGCTGGCGCTGCGGGTCGCCGGGGCGCGGCTGGCAGAGCGGCCGCACTGGGACATTCAGCAGCTCGCCGATCGACTGGCCGATGAGACTAGGCGCCTGGACGAACTTCGGCACGGTGATCTGGCCGTGCGCGCAAGCATCTCGCTGACCTATGAGGGCGCCAGCGAGCAGGCTAGGCGGCTGCTGCGCAGGCTTGCGATGCTTGACGCACCGACCTTCTCCGGCTGGGTGGCCGCCGCACTGCTCGGCCAGCCGTCGGCCGATGCCGAGGACGCCCTCGATCAACTGGTCAGCGCGCGGCTGGTGGAGACCACCGGGACCGGCACCGGCGTGCACAGCTACTACCGGCTGCACGACCTGATCCGCGTGTACGGGCGGGAGCGCCTGTTGTCCGACGATCCTCCGGCGGAACAGGACGCGGCGCTCGAGCGCGCGCTCGGCGCCATGCTGTACCTCGCCGCTGAGGCGAACAGGCTCTGCACCTTCGGCGACCAATTGCAGATCAACAGGGACGCGGCCTGGTGGCCGCTGGCCGGGGAGCTGACAGCACGCCTGCTGACCGATCCGCTGGGCTGGTTTGAGCGCGAGCGTGTCGCCCTGGTTGCCGGGGTCCGGCAGGCCGCCAGGGCCGGGTTGACCGATCTGTGCTGGAGTCTGGCGTCCGCCACAGCCGTGCTGTTCAAGCACCGGGCCTACTTCGACGACTCGCGGGAGACCCACGAGATCGCCCTGCAGGCCGCCAGGCGGGCAGGGCACCTCCGCGGCCAGGCCGAGATCCTGAGCTCTCGTGGGTCGCTGCTCACGGCGCAGCAGGAGTACGCGCTGGCTCGCGCGGACCTCGCCGCGGCAGCGCAGCTGTTCCATGACTGCGACGACGCTCACGGTCTGGCCCGCGTGGACGCGGACATCGCATTCCTCGACCGGCTCACCGGCCGGCTTGAGGAAGCCGCACAGCGCGGTGAGCGGGCACTAGTAGTCCTCCGAAGGACGGGAGACACGAAGCACGCGGCCTTTGTCCTGCAGACCCTGGCCGCGGTCCGGCTGCAGCGAGGCGAGCTCGGTCCTGCCACCGATTACCTGTCCGAGGCACTGCAGCTGGTACAGGCAGCGGGAGATAGCAGGACCGAGGCGCTGGTTCTCCGCCGAGTCGGTGAGGCTTACCTGCAGGCCCGACAGCCTGACCGCGCCCTCGAAACGTTCGAGCGCGCGCTGACCAAGGTCCGCGACGTCAAGGACGCGATCGGCGAGGCACACCTGCTGCTGGGCGTCGGCGTCGCAAAGACACGGCTTGGCGAATTCGGGGATGCAAATGCGACATTGCAGCGCGCTCTGGAGCTCGCGACCGCCCTGGGTGAGCGAGTGGCGGCCGCCCGGGCGCTGCTCGGGCTGGGCGAGCTCGCTCTTACCCGCGGTGACCATGGTCAAGCCGTCGTGCTCGCGGGGCAGGCCGCCGATGCCTTCGGGAAACTGGGGGCACGGCCGGACGAGCTAGCGGCGCTCACGCTCCGCAGTGACGCATCTGCCGCTGCCGGGTGCTTACGATCGGCTCCTCAGTAGACGCCGGAATGTCGCGTGCTACTGGCAGGCGAGCCAAAAGACAGGCGACGTACATCGACACCCAGCCACGCGGACGCGTGCCGGGCGACGACGAGTCGCGCCGTGCTTAGCAAAACTGACAGCATATTCGAAAAACAGCCGTCGGGATGGCGGGATTCGAACCCGCGACCTCCTGCTCCCAAAGCAGGCGCGCTAACCAAGCTGCGCTACATCCCGCTCAAGCCACGCGCAGCTTACCCTGTCAAGGCCGACGGCCGCTGATCGAGAGTTGGCTGGCAGACACCGACTCATTGCTACCCAGCCGGTAGGCTACGCGTGGCAACGTGCACGCCGCGCGGGCGTAGCTCAATGGCAGAGCCCCAGCCTTCCAAGCTGGTCATGAGGGTTCGATTCCCTTCGCCCGCTCCACCCGAGTTTGAGCAGCTCAGGAGACGTTGCATCTGTTGCGCGCTGCCTGGAAGCTCGCATCACCGGCCTTGCTCGGGCCACGCCGCCACCATCGAGCCGCACCCAGGGCCTTGGGTTATCGCTCATACGGCTATGAGCTCATCGCCGAAGTCGATGACCACGCGCAACCGACCGCCGACTGCGTCCGCGTATCGGCCGAGAACCTCGACGCTGGTCACCTCGCCCCGTTCGATCTGTGAGACGCGCCCGACGCTCAGCCCCATCGCCGAGGCCACATCTCGCTGCGTCAGACCGCGGCTTTTCCGGGCCTGGGCGAGGCGATGGGCCTTGAGGTCGGTCAGCAGACGGGTCTTCAACCGCTCGATCTCTGCGCGGTCGTCAGCGTCATATAGCTCGTCGTAAAGGTCTTCCCAGCGCATCATTGATCTCCTGTTTCGCCGCCGCTCATCGCCTCAATGTGGTTTGACCGCCGTAAACGGCCGCCGGCGGACCTACGAACATCAGCCCATCGTCGCCAGGCTCGGAAAACCGCTCCAGATGCCAGCGCAACCTACCCGCGATGTCGCGCGGGAACGCAACCATCCGCCGGGAGAGCCTCCCGTCGATTGTTATCGCCTGGGGCGGCGCTGCCTGATCTTGATATAGCCGTGTACAGGGTGCCCGGTTACGATGACGGTCGGCGCGCCTGGGGCCGCGGTTTCGGCGGCCTTATTGCTGATGTGCGACGTTCCGGTGCTGGACGGACTGATCCGGGCTGCCCAGCCGTGAGGGAGGATCAGCCGGATCCGCCCGCTGCGGGTCTCCGCCTCGACCGCGACCTCGCGGTGCATGCACGTTGCCTGCGTGAAGTCGATCGTGATGAAGCCGGTTGTACTTTTGGCGGTAATCTGCCGCGGAACGGTCCAGCGACCTGATTGCTTGAGGTTGGGCGCGGTGGTGTTGAGAACGAGTGTTTCGGGTTCCGGGACGGTGACATGCTGCGGCATGGAAGCGTGCTGGGCGGGCAGGTCTGTCACCAAGTCCGAGAGCTGGCCATAGGTTTTCGCGGTCAGGGCCTTGCCGAGCCGGTCGTCGAATTCCTCGAAGCTGATGCGGCCTTCGGCGGCGGACGTCCTCAGCGTTTCGGCGACGGCCTCCCTGTCGGCGTCCGCCGCACGGGTCGCGCCGACAGTGCCCGAGGGAGATGGTGGCTGCTCCGCACTGGTCATGAACATGACTATATGGCGCCCCGGGCGCGGGACGATGCAGCTGCTACTGCTCGCTGCCGACGGCCTGCACATCAGAAGATCGAGCAGATGGACTTGCGAGCGTCGCACGTCGCCCTCGGGTGATACTGCCGATAGTGGTGAAGCTCGACGCGAGCCCTCCCGAGCCGTTGTCGTGCCCGCTACGTGCCCGATCGGACAGCAATACGCGGCTCCTGGCGTCACTCACGAGCAAGATGCGAGTGAGGTGACCTGCAACCGCGCTGGTCACCAGAGTGGCAGTCTTAGCCTTCCAAGCTGGTCATGAGGGTTCGATTCCCTTCGCCCGCTCCACCGGCCCGAACCGGCGTGCAGTCTCGCGACCGGCTATTTAGCTAGTCCTTACTCAGCGCTCCGAACGGCCGCACCTCCAGCAGACCGCCTCGGGCCATCGGGTGCCTGGCCGCGGCCTCTATGGCTTCGTCGAGGTCAGCGCAGTCAAGCACGTCGAAGCCGACGACCTGCTCTTTCGTCTCCGCGAACGGACCGTCCGTCACAATGACCTGATCATCCCGTACCCGGACGCTGCGGGCAGTGCCCGGCAGCGCCAATTCGCTGCCGAACAGGCGGACGCCCCGGCCGTCCAGGTCGGCGACCCACGAATCGACTGGCTCCATGCGGTCGAGGCCTCCTGGATCCGCCGCCGGGGCTGTGCAGACAAGCAGCATGTATCTGGTCTTGCCCGCGTCCGGCTCGGGCACTGGCCCCGGCGGTAGTTCCACTCGGGAGCCGTCGGCCAGGGCCCGCACCTCGCTGGGCCCGAACAAGGAAGAGGGGTGTTTCGCGGTCCAGCTCACCGCCTCATCCAGGCTCTTGCATTCGAGCAGGTCGTAACCCGCGATCTGCTCTTTCGTCTCCGCGAACGGCCCGTCGGTGACGAGGAGCTGCCCGCTCCTGACTCTGACCGTGGTGGCTTCCGCGGGCGATTCGAGCGGGTAGCCCGCACGGTTGACCCCGGCGCGGATCGTCTCGTCCAGCCAGGAGGTGAGGGTGGCCCAGTGTTCGTCACCCCAGGTACCGGGGCTGTCGGGGTCGGCCGTGTGGAGCACCAGGTACTGCATCGTTGTTCTCCTCCATCTGTAGCAGCTCCCGAGGCATCTTCCTGCCGGTTCACTTCGACGACGAACGGCATTACGCCAGATGGACCAGCTCGACCGGAAACGAGGTCGTGCCACATACGTGCCACGCGTAGCGAGCGACAGCGGTCAACTGCGGCGACCCGCGGCGAGTTCACGTCCTCGACCAGCAACTAGGCCTGCCCAGGTCAGATGAGATCCGGTCTCCCGAACTTCCAAGCTGGTCATGAGGGTTCGATTCCCTTCGCCCGCTCTCACGAGAGTCTCTGTGACGGATTGACGCCGGCCTGCCAGAGGTCTTGTTCATTCGGCCGGCGATACGCCGGACAAAGCCATCCTCCTTGACCCGGACCGCCGATTCTTAACTACGCGGGCATTGCTCCGCGATGGCTTCGCCGGCCTAGACCCGGCACCCACTTGCAAGGATTCGGCGCCTGCGAGGAAGACGGGCGAAGAGCAGGTATGCGTCGCGGGCAGCCCGGCACCTGAAGCGGTAACTCAGCCCGACCGGGCCTTGAGCAGGTCGTGGAGTTGCTGAGTCACCGGATCGTGCCACCTGGTGGCGAAATACACGCGCAGCGTAGCCTCAGCGTCGGCGTGGAGCATCTGGTCCCGGATGGACGGGTCGGCACCGCGCTCCAGGAGCAAGCGGGCCACCTCTAGCTGACTGTGCATGATCGCCCAGTGCAGGCCGGTCCGCCCGAAGTAGGCCGCGACGTCGGGGCTGACGCCGAGGTCAAGGAACCAGCGCACGACCTCGGTCCGGCCGTGCTGGCAGGCGTGGACGAACGCTTCGGCGATGATCTCCTCCGGATCGTTGGTCGCCGGGATCGGGGGCGGGAAAGGCCCGAAGTCGGCGGGGTTGGGGCGCGAGGCCGCAGCCTCCGGCCGCAGCCTGCCGTCTGCATCGAAACAGGCCCGCACAAGATCCAGCCGGCCGCACGCGGCATAGGTCCAGAGCGCCGGAGGGACAATCCCGTTTCCGGCGAGCAGGTCGACGACCTGCGTGCTGCCAAGGTAGATGGCGTACTCCAATGGGGTGGCGCCCAGCGTCCGGGTGCCTGGATCGGCGCCGGCGGCGAGCAGCAGCCGCACATACTCCACCCGGTTGAAGGTGGCGGCCCGGGTAAGCGGGAGGTCCAGATCGGTGGCCTTGCCGATCAGCAGCTCGACTGCGGCGCGCGGTACGCCGAGCTCCTCGCCGAGCCGGACACCGGGGATCGCCTCGTGGGTGGCGAGCATCTGCAGCAGGGTGTCGGCCTGCCCGGCGGCTAGCTGGGCCAGCCGGCCGGTGTCGCCGTCCAGCAGGGCTTCGGCCTCCGGGCGCAGGCGCCGCTGCTTCTCCTGGCGTTCGTCGAGATCGCGCCGGGATTTCTCGGCGCCCGCCACGAGCTCCCGCCAGGTCCGGAAGCCGAGCTCCCGGGCTATGATCAGCCGCGCGTCACGAAGCTCGGCGGCCGAGCCGTCGGCAGCGGCGGAGTCCCGGGGCACATAGGCCCGCAACCGTCGCAGCGCGCCCAGGTCGTTGCGGCGCAGGTCGGTGAGCAGGGCGTCGGCCATCGAGGCGTACGTGCCCGGCCCCATTCCGTGCAGGCGAGAGACCGGCCGGTCATCGCTGGTACTCCCGCTCTGGATGTGCGCGCAGAACTCGGCCCAGGTCCGGAATCCGTGTTCCTGGGTGAGTACGAACTGGGCGTCGCTGAGCAGGAACCGCTCGGCGGCGCGGTCCCCCAGCACGTCAGCCGCCCGCGCCTGGGCGGCCACATCGCCCGCTTCGTACGTGTGCTGCAGGTGCTTGGCCTGCTTCCGGTAGTACTGCAGGTTCGGATGGGCCGGCAGCTCGAAGTGACGATCGGGCATCGCAGCCTCCTTCGTCGCCGAGGTCCGCTTGCCCGGCCGGAAAGAGGCTGGTCGTGTCCGGTGCGCTGACGTTGCTGCTCGAGGTGGGAAGATCCCTGTCCGCGGACTGGCAGCGTCCTCGCACGCTCCATCCACATTAATGACCGGCTCTGCGCGAAACAACCGCCAGAACGATCGCGCGCAAGAGCCAACTTCGTGACTGCGGACGCCGACGGCTACGGCGGTCGCCGATGTCCCTTGGTGCGCCGGTACTCCTGGACGGCCTTGCGGCTGCTGCGCCAGATGCCGTCCGACCCCTGAATTGCATCCAGGCGACCACGCTGCGCTGCCTGCCGAAGGGCTGCCAGCGAGAATTCCCTGTCGACGAGCGTAGCCAACGGCACCAGTCGCGCCGGTCCTGCAAGGGACGGGACGACGAAGCGGTTGAGGTTGTCGTACATCGCGCGGGCCAGAATCTCGCCGAGAGGGCCATAGTCGCCCGTGTCGGCTTTCTGCATGGCGGTCAGGTAGCCGGGTCTCTGTTGCTTCAGCACTATGACCGGGGGATATCCGAGCCTCACCAACAGAAGGTTCAGCAGCAAGCGTCCGGCTCGCCCGTTGCCGTCGATGAATGGATGGATCCTCTCGAAGCTGTCGTGCAGCCGCGCAAGTTTCTCCGGAAGTGGCTCTGCACCGTCGTTGCCGAACCCGGCCGCGTTGACCTCATCGACCCAGTCTTGGATCCGCGCCGGGACTAGCGGCCACAAAGGAGGTGTCATGCCGCGTCCGAAGGGGTGTATGTCATGTTCGCGGAACATGCCAGGTCCCTCGCGGTCGGTTGCGTCGGGATGAGGCGCGACCAACCAGACTGGCGCCATTGCGAGCGCATGGACCTGGCGGATCTCCTGAATCGAGACGAGCCCGGCGGTGCGCCAGTCACCGGGATCGACGGCATTGGCGTAGACCCACCGGGCCGCGGTGGCGTATCCCTGTACCTCCATGTATTCCTTAAGAGGCTTTGCGCCCACCGCACGGCCCTTCTCCAGGAGCGCCTCAACTTCGCGCAGGACCAGGGTGTTGCCTTCAAGGGCGGTCGAGTGATGTGCCTCCAGATGCCAGATGTCGGACCAGACGTACTCTGACTCTTTCGGGGAAGGCAGACCTCCGAGGCGCTCGTTGAGTTCCGCGATGGCCGCTTCAAGTCGTGCGTAGACCGTGGCACGAGACGGCCGACCTCGGGCCACGGCGAGCCTCCCCAACTTGATACACCTAACGAGTAGCCAATCTATCTTATCAAAAGGGCCGTTGTTGATACAGCTCAACCGTAGCTAATTGAACTTATCAACAGCGCTTCACCGTGGCCCTCGCTTCTCCAGGCGGACAAAGCCACCCCCGGGCCACGCACGGGCCACAAGCCACGGCGATGCTGCCCCGCCGCCGCGCTGGGCAGGTGAGGCTCCTAGGCGCCCGGTAGTGGGTCATCGGGCGGGAAAGGCTCGGCCAGCGACTGGACCGGCTCGTCAAGCAGGTGGGCGATCACGTTGAGTACCGCTAAACGCACTGACGCGGGCTAGGCTTCGATCTCTGACCACGTGTCCCCGGGAGCTGGACACGTCTACTCACGCCCGATGCCCCATGCCTGCGCAAGCTCCTCCCCCGTCTATCAGGGCCCGCCGTTCTCTGGACCGCTGAACGCCTTGATTCGGCGGAGGGCCTCCGCGCGGACGGCGGCCAGCCGGAACACGCGCAGTTCGGCCCTCAAGGCGTCGAGCTCGTGCTCGAGGGACTAGTGGCTCGCGGCCCAGCAGTGTAAGCATCCGGCTGGCAACCTCCTCGCGGATGAACGGGGAGGGGTCGTGCTCCAGCCGGTCGGCCAGCGCGGGCACAGTCCGCGGATTGCCCTCCGCGGCCAGTACGCCTCCGGGTCTTGCTGGGCCAGGTCATCGAGCCCTGCTTGCGTCATCGGGACGGCTTAGCACGGACTGCCGAGACAACCGAGTTGGCATGA
>JASIGS010000710.1 GCA_030052355.1 Streptosporangiaceae bacterium
GTGCGCACCCCGGCCGCCACCAGCTGGCGAAGCACCGCCTCGAGCTTGTCCGAGTCCACCTCGCAGCGGACCCTGCTGCCGCTGCCGGCGTCGTCGACGACCAGGTCATGCACGCCCGCCAGACCCTCGAGCCCCTCGGCGTGGCCGGCCAGCTCAGCGGCGATCGAGGTGCGGGTCAGGTGCCGCAGCTCGGCGAGCGATCCGGTCTCGACGACGCGGCCCGCCCGGATGATCGTCACCCGGTCGCACAGCGCCTCGACCTCGGACAGGATGTGGCTCGACAGCAGCACAGTCCGGCCGCGTGCCCGCTCTTCCTCGGCACACTGCCGGAACACCGCCTCCATCAGCGGGTCAAGGCCCGCCGTTGGCTCGTCCAGGATGAGCAGCTCGGCATCTGAGGCCAGCGCCGCGACGAGCGCGACCTTCTGCCGGTTCCCCTTCGAGTAGGTGCGCGCCTTCTTGGTGGGGTCGAGGTCGAACCTGTCGAGCAGCTCGGCCCGGCGCTTCGGGTCAAGACCGCCGCGCAGCCTGCCGAGCAGGTCGATCACCTCGCCGCCGGTCAGGCTCGGCCACAGCGTGACGTCGCCAGGCACGTACGCGAGCCTGCGGTGCAGCGCGACGGCGTCCCGCCACGGGTCGCCGCCGAGCAGCCGGGCAGTGCCGCCATCGGCGCGCAGCAACCCGAGCAGGATCCGGATCGTGGTCGTCTTGCCTGCCCCGTTGGGCCCGAGGAAGCCGTGCACCTCGCCGGTCGCGACGGCCAGGTCCAGCCCGTCAAGCGCGACGGTCTTCCCGAAGGCTTTGCGCAGGCCGGAGACTTCGATAGCGTTCACGATAGGTAGCTTATACTAAATTCATAAAACGCTGAATATAGGAGTCAGGTGATGAGCGGCAGGGCCGGTGCCGACCGGGATAGCGGCGCCCTGAAGGACGAACGGGCTGCCCCTATCCCGGTTCGGCCCCCGCCCGGTGTTGCAGACGACCGGCAGGCCGCCGTCGGGGCGGGTGCCGAACGTCGAGTCTCGGCCCGAGCCCAGACAGCCGACGCCACACCCGCTCGGTCAGCCGACACCGGACCCACCACTCCCGCCCAGCCCGCCGATGCCGCAGCACCCACCCCGGCCCAGCCCGCCAACACCGCAGCACCCACCCCGGCCCAGCCCGCCAACACCGCGCCCACCACGCCAGCCCGGTCGGCGAACTCTGCACCCTCCAGCCCCGCCCGGCCAGGCGACACCAAGCCCTCCAGCCCAGCCCGGTCGGGCGGCGAGCACGGCGGACCCGCGTCGCGGCAGCGGGATCCGGCGGCGGTGCGGGGGTTCATCGAGCGGTTTACGGCGCTGCTGACGTTTAGTGGCTTTCCCCGCACGCCGGCGCGCATCTTCGTGGCGATGCTGACCAGCGACTCCAGCTGGCTCACGGCCGCGGAGCTCGCCGACCTGCTCCAGGCCAGCCCGGCGTCGGTATCCGGCGGCGTGCGCTACCTGCTACACGTGGGGCTGATCACGGCGGAGGGCGAACCCGGCTCGCGGCGGCTGCATTACAGGATGTCGCAGGACATATGGCAGGACATAGTCCAGCTGCGGGCGACCCAGTTCACCCGCTGGGCTGCCGAGCTTCGCGAGGGCGTCGAGGTGCTCGGCGCCGACTCGGCCGCGGGCGCCAGGATGGCGCACACCGTCAGTTATTTCGAGTTCATCAGCTCGGAGATCGCGGGCCTGCTGGCCCGCTGGCGGGAGCGCGCGGATTCCGGCGCTCCCTAGGCTGCCCGGCAAGGCGGTACGCTTGCCGGGATTTAACCGCGGGCCAGGCTCGTTGGTAAGACTGATAAGTAGTAGCGAGCCGACGACGAGGGGCTGCAGACGTGCTGCGCAATCCGGCCGACCTGTACGAGGTGGGTCCCGCTACGCCTGAGCCGGACGGCAACCTGGTCATGCTCTATTACCTGGACGGATTCATCGACGCGGGCGCCGCAGGCCGGCTGCTGACCACGCACCTGACGAGCACGCTCGAGCAGGAGCAGGTGGCCAGGTTCGACGTCGACTCGCTGCTCGACTACCGGTCACGACGGCCGATCATGACCTTCGCCAAGGACCACTGGGACGACTACGACGCGCCGGAGATCGTCCTGCTGCAGATGCGCGACTCAGAGGGCACGCCGTTCCTCATGCTGTCTGGGCTCGAGCCCGACCGGGAGTGGGAAGCGTTCACGACCGCCGTCCGTCAGCTCACCGCTGACCTGCGCGTCAGGCTGTCCGTCAGCTTCCACGGCATCCCGATGGGCGTTCCGCACACCCGGCGGCTCGGGGTGACGGCGCACGCGACGCAGGCGGACCTGATCGAGGGCTACCGGCCTCTTGTCGACAAGCTGCAGGTCCCGGGCAGCGCCGCTGCGCTACTTGAGTACCGCCTCGGCGAGGATGAGCGGTCCGCCATCGGGTTTGCCGTGCACGTGCCGCACTACCTTGCCCAGGCCGCTTACCCCGCGGCAGCGGTGACACTGCTGGAGTCCGTGCAGCGCGTGACCGGCCTGGTGCTTCCTGGTGACGCGCTGCGGGAGTCCGCCCGGCGCACCGACCTGGAGATCGCCCGTCAGGTCGAGGGCTCGACCGAGGTCGCCGAGGTCGTGCGCGCGCTGGAGCAGCAGTACGACGCTTTCACCGCGGAGCGGGAGAACCTGCTGGCAGACGAGCCGGAACACATGCCCACGGCCGAGGAGCTCGGCGCGGAGTTCGAGCGGTTCCTGGCCGAGCAGCAGGGCCGCGGCGACAATCCCGACCTCTGATCGCATCAGCCGCATTACGGCGTACCAGGCGGCGGGACTCCGCTCTCGCTGTCATCTCGGCGATCAGCGCACGCAGATGACCCGCCCGTGACGCAACGTGGATGATATCTTCACGGCGTCTGGGGTTACGGAGGGCCGCCATGGAGGTTGTGCTCGCCGTCGGCGGGGTGATCTTGCTGGCGATGATCTGCGTGTCCGGCTACGGCTGGATCACGCTACCCAGCAGCGCTCAGGTCCCTGTCCACTTCGGTCCTGGTGCGTACAACAACTTCGTGGGCAAGCGCCTCGGCCTCGTGCTGCACCCTGCTGCTGGTGTCGTTGTCTACGTGATCTGCGCGCTGGAGATCAAGCAGCCAGTGGGTTCCGCGTCGGGTCACGCGATCTGGTACGTCCTGCTGATCGCCATGTGCGTGCTGCTCGCCGTGCAGATCGGTGCCATCAACGCGGCACGGCGCCGGTCACGTCAGTGACGCCATGGGCGCAGCCGCCCGGACGCAACCCTCGCGTGCCGATGCCGCTTAGCTGACCTCGCGCAGGCTGCCGGTCGCGACGTCGAACACGAATCCCCTGACCGAGTCCGTGTGCGGCACGAACGGACTCGCCTTGATCCGCCGGATCGACTGCCTCACGTCCTCGTCCAGGTCACCGAACGCCTCGGCAGCCCAGGCCGGCTTGATGCCGGTCTCCTTCTCGATAGCAGCCTTGAAGCCGTCGTCGGTGAATGTGAGCATGCCGCAGTCAGTGTGGTGGATGAGGATCACTTCCGTGGTCCCCAGCAGGCGCTGGCTGATTGCGAGCGAGCGGATCTCGTCGTCAGTGACCACGCCTCCGGCGTTGCGGATCACGTGCGCCTGTCCTTCCTGCAGGCCGAGGATGGCGTACACGTTGAGCCGGGCATCCATGCACGCGATCACCGCGACTCCCAGTGCGGGCGGCAACGGCAGCGGCCCGCTGAACGCCTCGGCGTAGCGCTGGTTGTTCTCGAGCAGTTCGTCGGTGTTGGACATGCTCGCCTGTCTCCTCTCACCTAGCTTGCCGGTCCGGCGGCGGTCAGCGATCTCAGTCGGGTCAGCCGGCCCAGCGGTACTTGTTCAGTACCCGCTGACTGGCGCGTTCCCATATCGGTACGGTGCCCCTGTGCACAGCCTACGGAGCGATGGCTGTTTTTCCTAGTTGAAAACTCGATATTTGTGTGGCCAGCGTGACCACGCTGAGTCTTGGCGAGCGCAGTGGCAGGTCACGGCGTGTAGCAGGGCACATCGTGGGCAGTAACAAGTGTCGGGCGCGTTACGCTCGCAGCAGGACAGGAACGATGAGCCGATCTGCAGTACGGGAACTCCAGGCCCTGGGCGTCAGCGTCGCCCGGGGCGAGGTCGTCGTGCCGACCGAGGTGGGCGACCAGCTGCACGGCACACTCCGGTGCAGCGCAGCGCCACTGGTCGCGGGCTCGCTCGAGCGCAAGGGCCGCCGTGTTCGCTTTGCGCCAGTGCCAGAGTGCGAGGAAACCGAGACAGCCTGCGACCCGGCGCTTTTCCTGGCGACCTGCCCGCAGCGGGACGGTACGAGCGCGGCGATCGCGGCCGTCGCGGCAGCCGACGACAGGCTGGCCGTGGCGTCGGCGCGCGCGGCGGTCGAGGAATGGGCGGCGGTCTGCGACAGCCGGACATTGATGTCGGCGGGCAGTCCCTGGTGCAGCGGCGCCCGGCAGGCAGCCAGTGCCGCCAGCCAGGCAGTCTCCGATTACGCGGC
>JASIGS010000711.1 GCA_030052355.1 Streptosporangiaceae bacterium
GCGGCGGGAACCTTCCGGCCAGGCGTTCCCTGTCAATGAGCCAGTCCGGCTGCGGGTAGCTTCCGACGAGCGATGTCGGGAAGAGCACGATGACCTCCGGGTCGGCCGCGGCGTTTGGTGTCCCGGCACAGTATGCGACGATCACCCTGCCCGCGCGACCGGAAGGGTACCCGTGGCGCCGTCCGCCGACGGGGAGCAGCTATGGATGGTGCTGCCGGCGCATTGCTAGCCGCAGCGAGCCACGCTTGGCTGGCGGCAGGAGCCCTCGCCGACGAGCTGGTCGACCACCGCTCGCAGAGCCGTGACCAGCGGTACCTGGCGGAAACCTGCTGGGATGCGCGCAATGAGCGTGGCCACATTCCGGGGAGTCGGCCGGAGCCAGCTGAAGTCTGCCGTCAACTTGGCCTCCCGACCGCCAGGAATGGGCTGGCCGGCCAGGCTGTAGGCACCCATGATGATCACACGGACCGGCAGGTAGCTGCGGGGGCTGACCCAGATGGTCTCGCCGATCAGGCTCTTGGGAGCGCTGGTCAGCTTGATGGCGTCGACGCCGTCGACGTACTGGCGGCCAGCCATAGTCAGGGTGCCGCAGGAGACTGCTGTGCGCAGGTCCTGGGCCATCGACGCGCTCGTGGTGCCGGAGAGGCTGCCAACCAGGGCAGCATCGCCCGGCACGATGCCTGCGAACGGGTCGGCATACGCAGGCCCGGAGCAGGAGGCCGGCACGGGAGCCGGCTGCACGACACGGTAGGGCGGGCGGACGGGGATCTCGCGTCCCCATGTCCGGGTGCCGTAGTCCACGAGGGTCAGTCCGGTGCCCGATGCTGTGCTGACGGTGCTCTCATCGGTCAGCAGGCGACCTGACCCCGTTTTCGCGACCGCGCGCCAGCGGCGGGCATAGAACCACTCAAGGGCGGTCAGTGTCACAGCCTTGGCCGCGAAGACCATGCTGACGGAAACGCGCAGCTGCGCCACGTCGCCGGCGGCAGAACTGCTCAGCGCACGGTCGATCCGCGCGACGACAGAAGCGGTGGTGAGGGCAGGGTCAGCGTCGACACGATGATGCGACCCGGGCGTCCCGACCGACACGATAGCGACAACGCCCGCAGCAAGCGCAGCAGTCAGGCCGCTCCCGGAGCGCACCATCAGCCGACGTCGGCGCCGCCGGTCTGCCCGCTGGATGAGTCCGGCGGGCGCCCGCATGTCGCTGGTGAACCGCTCCATGCCCTCGCGCAGCAGTTCGCCTGTGCGCAGCAGTTCCTCGACGTCGCTGTTCATGATCGCTGTCCCCTTGCGCGGTAAGCGGCCGCATTATCGTGCCTGCCGGCACCGTTGTTCCAGCCGGCATTGTCGTTCCAGGCAGCGCTGCCGTGGCGGTCCGCACTGTCGTTCCAGCCAGCACTGTCGTTCCAGCCAGCACTGTCGTTCCAGTTATCGGTCAGTTCGCGCATCCGTGTCAGCGCGCGGTAGGCGGTGGACTTCACGGTTCCCTCTGGCCAGCCGAGGACCTCCGCCGACTCGGCGTCGGTCAGCTGCTCCCAGTACCGCAGCACCAGCACTGCGCGCTGCCTGGTCGGCAGCTGCATCAGCAGCCTGACCAGGGCGTCTCGCAGGTCTAGCTCTCCGATCGCGTCGTAGGAATGCCGCACCTGCGAGCGCAGCAACGCCTCCCTCTGCCGCCACCGGTCGGCCCGCCGGTGACCGTCCATCGCCAGGTTGTAGATCGTCCGGCGCAGGTAGGCCTCGGGATCTCCGTCGAACCGCCGCCACCGTGGCAGCAGCCGCTCGACAGCCGTCTGCAGCAGGTCCTCGCCCGCCTCCCTGCTGCCGGCCAGTAGCGCGGCCGTACGAAGCAGATGATCGGCGCGGTCAGCAAGGAAGCGCTCGAGTTCGCCCATGCTTCGGTCGCCCGTGGTTCGGTCGCCCGTGGTTCGGTCGCCCGTGGTTCGGTCGGCTGCCATGCATGTCTCCTTGCGGCCCGCATACCAAACACGAAGAACCTCGGCGCATGGTTCCGTCTGGCGAGTACCGGATTGGGCCGACTACCGTGGGCGAGATTGGCCAGGCCGGTGCCAGGTTCGGTTCGGGGAGGAAACGTGGCTGTCGTTGACGCCGTCATCGCCGACCTCGAGGGCGAGGGCGATGAGCTTGACAGGCTGGTGGCGGGGATCGAGCCGGGCCGCTGGCAGGAGGTCACGCCCTCGCCGGGCTGGACGATCGCGCACCAGGTCGGCCACTTGACGTCGACCGACCGGATCACGCTGCTCGCGCTCACCGATCCTGCAGCCTTCCAGGCTCGCCGGGCCGAGGTGACCGGGGACTTCGACGCCGCCACCGACGCAGCTGCGGGGGATGCTGCCGTGCTGCCGCCCGGTGAGCTCCTCTGCGAGTGGCGCGATAGCCGGTCGGCCGTGCTGCGCGGCCTGGCGGCGGTGCCAGCGGGGGAGAAGGTGCCGTGGCTGGTCGTGCCGATGGCTCCGGCCAGCCTGGCCAGTACGCGGCTGATGGAGCTCATCGGGCACGGCCAGGACATCAGGGATGCGCTCGGAGTGGCCTGGCAGCCAGCCGACCGGATCGTGCATCTGGCCCGTCTCGGCGTGCGGACCAGGGACTTTGCCTATCTCGCCCGCGGGCTGCCACCGCCGGCCGAGGAGTTCAGGGTCGAGCTGACCGCGCCGAGCGGCGAGCTGTGGGCGTTCGGGCCAGCCGATGCCAGCCAGCGGGT
>JASIGS010000712.1 GCA_030052355.1 Streptosporangiaceae bacterium
GTTCCATCCGGCCGGGCGGGCCAGGACAGGCGGCCACGCCGGCGACCGCCGCGGACAGGCCGACGCCGGCCTCGACCAGCGCCACTATCGCTCCTAGCGCGTTCGCGACGTTGTACAGCCCGGGCAGCGCGATGGCGGCGTCCGACTCCACTCCCCCTGGCCCGATCACACGGAAGGCCGACCCGTCCGCGCCGGACCGCACGTCCGCGGCGCGCCAGTCGGCGCCCCGGCGGCCGGCCGCCGAGAACGTCGTGACCGGGATCGGCGCCCTGGCGGCAAGCTCGCGGCCGTAAGAGTCGTCGACGTTCACCACGCCGGCCCTGGCGTACCGAGGCGTGAACAGCTCGGCCTTGGCGGCGAAATAGTCGTCCATGCTCGCGTGGAAGTCCAGGTGGTCCTGGGAGAGGTTGGTGAACAGCACCACGTCGTAGTGCGTGCCGGCCACCCTGCCGAGCGCGAGCGCGTGGCTGGACACCTCCATGGCGACCGCGCCGACACCGCGCTCGGACATGGCCGCGAGCAGCGCCTGCAGGTCAGGCGCCTCCGGGGTGGTGAGCTGGCTCCCGGCGGCATCCGCACCGAGCCTGGTCTGCACGCCGCCGATCAGGCCCGTCGCATACCCGGCGGCGCGCAGGCCAGAGTCCAGCAGGTAGGTCGTCGTCGTCTTGCCCGCCGTTCCGGTCACGCCGAGCATCAGCATCCTGGCCGAGGGGTCGCCGTAGATCCACGCGGCGACCTCGCCGAGCCTGGCGCGCGGATCGGCCACGACGAAGACCGGCAGGCCGGACCGGACCGCGGCGGACCGGCCGGACTGGTCGGTCAGCACGGCCACGGCGCCGGCCGCCGCGGCGTCCTCGCAGAACCGCGCCCCGTGCACCCGGCTGCCCGGCAGGGCAGCGTACAGGTCCCCCGGGCGCACGCTGCGCGAGTCGTGGGTGATGCCGGTCAGCCCCTGGGCAGGCGACGCGGGCCCGGAGGAGCGCAGGCCCAGCAGCGCCGCGAGCCCGGTAAGCGGGCGCACGGCGACTCGCTCTGGACGGAAGGCTGCTGGCACGGGCAGAGGTTACCTCCGTTCACGGTGCCGTGAGCCTGATCTGGGGTGCTTTGGCGTGGTCAGGCGGGATTCTCATGGTCTGCAGCGCGAACTTCATGACCTGGTAGAAGGCCGGCCCGGCCACCTCGTCGCCGTAGTACTTGCCCTGCGGGTCCTGGATGTTCACGGCCACCACGAGCTGCGGGTCGTTGGCCGGCGCGATGCCGATGTAGCTCGAACCATACTGGCAGAGGCAGTTCGGGTGGCCAGGGTCGGTCACCTGGGCCGTGCCCGTCTTGGCCGCCACCGTGTAGCCACTGATGAGGCCCCACGGCTCACCCGCCTGCGCGTCGACCAGTGGCACCTGCTGCAGGATGGTCATCAGCTCGCTGGCCGTCTTCGCCTGGATCACCCGACGCCGCGGCGAGGCTGGCGCCGCGGTGAATCTGCCGGTACTGGTCGTCGTGCCCGCCACGATCGACGGCTGCACCCGGACCCCGCCGTTGGCGATGGTCGCGTAGATGCTCGCCATCTGAATGGCGGTCACGCCGAGGCCCTGCCCGAAGGAGAACTCGAACCGGTCGTCTCCCCAGTAGTCGGCCGAGCCCGGCTTGGCCAGCAGGCCCTGGCTCTCGCCCGGCATGCCCAGGCCGCTGACCGAGCCGAGGCCGAACGCCCTCAGGTAGTCGTACTGCTGCATCTCGGTGATGTGAGTCGCCACCTGCACCATGCCGACGTTGCTGGAGTAGGCGACGATGCCGGCGATGGTGTATCTCTCCGTGGGGTGGTACTCGGCGTCGTGGAACGTGAACTGGCCGTCCATCACGATCTGGTCCGGGACCGTGTACGCGCTCAGCGGTGTCTGGCCGCCCTTCTCCAGGGCGGCCGCCACGGTGACCGGCTTGAGCGTGCTACCCGGCGCGAACACGTCGGCGGTGGCTATGTTGCTCGTCTGCTGGAGGCTGGATACGTCGGCCGGGTTGTAGGTGGGCCACTGCGCCATGGCCAGGATTGCCCCGGTGTGTGGCTGCATGACGACGATCGAGCAGTTCCTGGCGTGCGTCTGCGCGACGCGCTGCTCGCACTCCTGCTCCGCCTCGAACTGGATGTTGGCGTTGATAGTCAGCCGCAGGCTCCTGGCCGGCACCGCCGGGCTCGGGTTCTCGGTCAGCGGGATCGGCTCGCCGTTGGCGCCTACCTCCACCTCCTCGCTGCCGGCCTGGCCGGCCAGCACCGAGTTGTACTCCTGCTCCAGGCCCGCCTCGCCGGTCAGCGTCCCGTCGGCCTGCGTGTCGGTGAACCCGACGATGTTGGCGGCCAGGTCCCCGTTCGGGTACACGCGCGTGTAACTCGGCGTCGTGTCGATCCCCGGCTCATTCAGTGCGGTGATATCCGCGGCGGTCGTCGCCGCGACGTTCTTGGCCAGCACGACGTAGCCGGGAGAGGACGGGTGGTTCAGCAGCCCGAGCACGGTAGCCGCGGCGAGCCCGAGAGGTCTGGCCAGCCGGAAGGCCTCCGGCAGCCGCACGGCCTGCGGTATCAGCAGCGGGTCGGCATACACGGTGTCGGTCTGCACGGTCATGGCCAGCACCGTGCCGTTGCTGCTGACGATCTCGCCGCGCACGGGCGGAATGGGGACCCGCTTGATGAACAGCTGATCGGCTGCCGTCTTGTACCGCGCGGAGTCGAGGCCCTGCAGCTGGACCAGGCGTCCGGCGAACACCGACAGGACGAGCGCCAGGCAGGTAAGCGTGATGCTGAGCCGTCTCCGGTGGCTGGCCCGGCGTAGCACTGGCTTGACGAACACGGGTACCTGGGTGGGACGCGGTGCCCCGGCCCGTCGCGCTCCCGGCGCGCTCGCCTTCCCGGGCGGCCTGCCGCGGCCCGGCGGCGCGCTCCTGCCCGGCGGCGCGCTCCGGCTTGCCCGGCCG
>JASIGS010000713.1 GCA_030052355.1 Streptosporangiaceae bacterium
GGCCGTTGATCGTGGCCCTGCCGTCATCGGGCTCGACGAGGCCGAGCAGCATCCGCAGCGTGGTCGTCTTGCCCGCCCCGTTCGGACCGAGGAACCCCACCACGCTTCCCTCGTCCACACTGAAGCTGACGTGGTCGACCGCGGTCACATCCGCGAATCGTTTGGTGAGCCCCGCGACCTCGATCACAGCCATCGCAGCCACCCGCTTGCCTGGTTCATGAGGATCGTCTGTCGTTCCATGTCCCCAGGCTCGCAACCCACCCCGGCCCTCGTCGCCGGCCAGCGAGCGGCTCGTTGGGTAAGCAGCCGGGCGTAGCGCCGAGGCTGCCGCTACGTCAGCGGGCGCAGTGCCGGGGCCGCCTCCGGGGGTACGCGCCCGCGAACTCCGGTCGCTACCGTTGATTTGTTATGCGCGCAATGAGGTGGGCGAGCGGGCTCAGCTGGCGCCGGGACGTCATGCCTGCGGTCGTCGTGCTCGTCGTGCAGCTCGGCGGCCAGGCGGCGGAGGACTGGCACCGCCAGGCTGTCCATCAGGCTGGGCCGGCGGCCGTCCGCTGGGCGCTGCTGGTCGCCGGGCCTCTGGCTCTCCTGGAGCGGCGCCGGCACCCGGTCGCCGTGCTGTGGGTCACGTTCGCCATCACGCTCCTCCCGGCTCCGAACTTCGCGTACCTCAGCCTCATCGTGGCCTTCTTCGGGGCGGCCACGACCGGGCATCGCCGCGCCGCCTGGCTGGCGATCGTGCTCGGGTTCTGCTGGGCGCTGCTGTCCGGGCCGGCTTACGGACACGCCTTTCCGCCGCTGGACACCATCCTCGTACTCGCCTGCTGGCTCGCTGTGCTCGTGCTGGCCGGCGAAGCGTGGCGCATGCGCAGCGAGCGGGTTGCGGACGCCCGCGCCGCGCGCGAGCTGGAGGAACGTCGCCGCATTAGCGAGGAACGCCTCCGGATGGCGCGCGACTTGCACGACGTGATCGGGCACACTATGTCGGTCATCAATGTCCAGGCCGGAGTCGGGCTCGACCTCATGGACTCACGGCCCGAGCAGGCCGCCGCCGCGCTGGCGGCCATCAAGACAGCGTCCAAGGACGCGCTTGACGAGCTGCGCACCATGCTCGTCGCGCTCCGCCAGGACGGCGAGCAGGCTCCCCGGTCCCCCGCGTCCGGCCTCGACAGGCTGGCCGACCTGCTCGAGCTGAGCCGCGCCGCAGGCCTCCCGGTGACCACGGAGGTGACAGGTGAGCAGCGACCGCTGCCGGCGGCGGCGGACATCGCCGCCTATCGCATCATCCAGGAGTCACTGACGAACGTGACCAGGCACGCCGGCCGGGCGACGGCGGTCGTGCGGTTGGCCTACCGGCCCGATGAGCTCCGCATCGACGTGATCGACGACGGGCGCGGGATCCCCCCGGCCAGCACCGTCCCGGCTGGCGACGGCAACTCTGGCGACGGCGCCAGCGGTGGCAACGGCATCTCCGGCAGCGGCATCTCCGGCATGCGCGAGCGAGCCGCGGCTCTCGGCGGCAGCCTGGACGCCGCCGCGCGGCCGGGCGGCGGGTTCGCTGTTACCGCACACCTGCCGCTCGGCGACCACGGCGCCAGCCGCGGGACGACCCAGGGAACCCCACCGAAATGATCAAGGTCCTGCTGGCGGACGACCAGACTCTTGTCCGGGCTGGCTTCAGGGCGCTGCTCGACGCTCGCGAGGACATCGAGGTCGTCGCGGAGGCGGCAGACGGCCGCGAGGCGGTCACTCTGGTCACCAGGCTGCAGCCGGACGTCGTCCTCATGGACATCCGCATGCCCGACGTCGACGGCCTGGAGGCGACACGGCTGATCACCGCCGATCCCAAGCTGCGCGACGTGCGGATCGTCATCGTGACGACGTTCGAGCTGGACGAGTACCTCTTCGAAGCCCTCCGCCACGGAGCCAGCGGATTCCTGCTCAAGGACACCGAGCCGGCCGATCTCGTCGCGGCTGTCCGGGTGGTCGCCGCGGGCGACTCCCTGATCTCGCCGAGCATGACCCGGCGCCTTATCGAAGAGTTCGCCGTCCGGGCCAAGCAGCCCCGGCCGGCACGCGAGCTCGATGTGCTGACCGAACGCGAGCGCGAGGTGCTCTGCCTGGTCGCCGACGGGCTGACGAACGCCGAGATCGCCGGGAGGCTCTACATGAGTCCTGCGACCGCCCGGACCCACGTCAGCCGCGCGATGACGAAGCTCGGCGCCAGGGACCGGGCACAGCTCGTCGTGCTCGCCTACGAGACAGGCCTGGTCCGGCCCGGATGGCTCGCGTGACCAGCGGCACCGGGTGCAGCAGCGCGCTAATCTCTAGAATTTCCCTCTTAATAGTTGACAATTATCCGAATCACGGGCTTAACTGAGCGCGTGCCCAGCTCGACGATGCTTACCCAGCGTGGCCTCCTGTCCCGGATGCCAGTCGCGCTGCAGCCCGGTCACGGGACGCTGCTCGGGGTTGTTCCGATCGACGGAGCCTCGGCCCAGCTGGCCATCGTCGGCTACCTGCTCCCGTCGGCCGCGCGCCGCACGAGCGAGCGAGCGGCCGAGAGCCCGGACCCGGCGCCCCCGGCCAGGGTCGTATCACACGTTGACGGGCTCATAGTCGACGAGGCGCAGCGGCGGGTGCTCGTGCGTGGCCAGGACGTCGGCCTCGCATTCCGTGAGTTCGAGCTGCTCGCGTTCCTCACCGCGAATCCCGGTCGCGTCTTCAGCCGCCGGGACCTGCTCGCCAGGCTCTGGGAGGACGCGTACCACGGAACCACCCGCACCGTGGACGTGCACGTCCACCGGCTGCGGCGCAAGCTTGGTCCTGAGCACGCCCGGCGCCTGGTGACCCTGCGCCGCGTTGGTTACATGTACCGGCCGGCGGAAGCGCGCTAACGTCCAAGGCATGTTCACGACCCCGCTGGTCAATCTGTACACCCGCGACATAGAGGCCGGCCTGCGCTTCTACCGCGACCTGCTGGGATT
>JASIGS010000714.1 GCA_030052355.1 Streptosporangiaceae bacterium
CTCCGTTGCGGAGCCGCGGCCTTCACGCTTCCCCGCCGGCCCTGCGGCCGGGCGCTCTGCGGCGCCCGGAGGCCGCCGTCCTGCTGGCCGTTCTTTGCCGGGCCGCAAAAAAGCCCGGTCTAAGCCGGGCCCTTCTGCCGACGCCCGCCCCCCACCTTTGAGCGTCGAAGCTTGCAGTCTTCCGCCGTATGTGGTCCGCAGCGGTTGCCGACGTCCGTCCCCCTCCTGGCGGACGTAGGACCCGCTAGCTCTGGCTCACCTGTAGGCTTGTATGGTAGGCCGGACAAGCTGTCAGGTGAGGAGATTACAACCTAGTGCGACGGGATTGCACCAATGGTCCGTGTGATACAGGCCACAGCGCTCCGTCGCTCTCGGCCTCGCCGGGCACGCCCTGGCAGGGCACGCCCTGGCCGGGCACGCCCTGGCCGGGCGGGGGCTGGCCGGGTACGGGGGAGACGTGAACGAGCGCGATGAGGCTCACGCCTTGTGGGTGGGCGGCGGCGACATCGTCCTGTACCCGGACGCGCCCATTCCGCTGTTCGCCCAGGTAGCCAGGCACATCCGGTTCCGCATCGCGGACTGGGGCCTGCCCGCCGGCTCGATGCTGCCCTCAGAGCCGATGTTTGCCGAGCAGCACGGCCTGAGCCGGGAGACGGTGGCGAGGGCCTACCGGCTGCTGCGCGACGCGGGAACGATCAAGTCCAGGCGCGGCGTCGGGTGGTTCGTCGCCGAGGCACTGCCCATCCGGCAGGTGACCGTGCAGCCCGGCACGAGGATCAGCGCCCGCCCGGCCAAGCCGGGAGACGTGGACACCATCCAGAACCGCCAGGTGATGCTGATGACGGGTTCGCTGGTTGTCGAGGAGCCGGGTAAGTCTCCGGTGATCTACGACCCCATGCGAACCGTCATCATCGTCGGATCGTCTTAGCCCTCGACGCCGGACGCCACGGGCTCGGGCTGCGGCGACTTCTCCGTCGCGGCTGCCGGTCCGGCCGGCTGGTGCTGGCTGTGCGCGACGAAGTCCTTGCGCCGGATCATGGCGGCGGCGACGACCGCGGCGGCGAGCGCGCCGACGCCGCTGACCACGAGGATCTCGTTCAGCCCGCTGGCAAAGGCGGCCCTCGCGGTCTGCGCGGCGACGCCGCGGACGGCAGCGGGCAGCGCCGCGAACGCCTGCCCGCCCTGTCCCTGCACGACCCCCGCCGCGACGCCGCTGGCCTCGCGAGCCGGAACCGTGCCCCGCAGGCCCGCCACGATGCTGTCGGTAATCCTGGACGCGAACAGGGTCCCGTAGATCGCGATCCCGGTGGCGACGCCGACCTGGCGGAACGTCGTGTTCATCCCCGACGCCATGCCGGCCGCGCGGTGCTCGACGACCCCGACCGCGGTGCCCGCGAGCGCCGGGTTGACCAGGCCGGTGCCGACGCCTGCCAGCACCAGGCCGGGAATGAGGTGGGTCCAGCTCGATCCGGCGCTCAGGCCGGCCATCAGCAGCAGGCCGAGGCCGGACAGCGCCAGCCCGCCGCCCACCAGCAGCCGGGTCGGCACGTGGCTGCTGAGCCGCCCGGACGCGATCGCCGCCGGGAGCGTGACCGCCGACATGAGCAGCAGCCGCAGTCCCGTCTGCAGCGCGCTGTAGCCGAGCAGGTCCTGCAGGTACAGGATGATGTAGAGCATCATCGCGTACACGCAGCCGTTGACCCCGAAGGCCGCGACAGAGCCCCCGGAGAACGTCGGCACGCGGAAAAGCTTCAGGTCGAACATCGGGTTGCGCCCGTACTTCTCTATTGCCAGGAACGCCCCGAGCAGCACCACGGCGCCCGCCAGGCAGATCAGCACACCGGCGTCTCCCCACCCTTGCTGGCCGGCCCGGATCAGCCCGTAGACAAGAGCGCACAGCGCGGCCGTGAACAAGCCGAAGCCGGCCCAGTCGATGCGGCGCGGCTGCGGATCACGCGACTCGGCCACCTTCCATATCGTCACTGCTATCGCGACGACGCCGATGGGCAGGTTGACCAGGAAGATGCCACGCCAGCTCCAGTCGGTCGTCAGGATCCCGCCGAGCACCGGCCCGACCGCCACGGCCACTCCCGTCACGGCACCCCAGATGGCGAGGGCGGTGCCGCGCTCGCGGCCCTGGAACGCCTGCGCGAGCAGCGCCAGCGACGTGGCGAACATGACCGCGCCGCCGATGCCCTGCCCGGCCCGGGCCAGCACGAGGAACAGCGGATCGTTCGCGAGCGCGCACAGCAGCGATCCGACCGTGAAGATCGCGAGTCCGGCCGTGAACACCAGCCGGCGGCCGACGATGTCGGCGAGCGATCCGGCCGTGAGCAGCAGCGCGGCGAGCGTCAGGGCGTAAGAGTCCACCACCCACTGCAGCTGCGAGAAGCTCGCGTGCAGGTCGTGCTGAATGCTGGGCAGCGCGACGTTCACGATGGTCAGGTCGACCAGCAGCATGAAAGTGCCCAGGCAGACGGCGATGAGTGTCCACCACTTCCGGTCCATGATTCCCCACCTCTAGGTCGTCGGGACTGACCGGCCCAACGGCCGGCCGATCACTCCTTCAGGATGGCCTCCAGATGCGATAGCCTCCAACTAAGTCTTCGATCGCGCTTGATTCCTCCGTGCAAGGTCGGTTGAACCATGGATGATGTCACCGTTGATGAACTCGATCGGAAGATCATTCACGCCCTGGTCGTCGACGGCCGGGCTCCGTTCAGCCGCATAGCGGCCGTGACGGGCGCGTCCGAGCAGACGGTGGCCCGGCGCTACCGGCGGATGCACGCGGCCGGCCTCGTCCGCGTGGTCGGCCTGCCGGACTGGCAGCGCCTCGGTGAGTCCGACTGGATGGTGCGGCTGCAGTGCGTGCCCGACGCGGCCGCCGCCGTGGCCGGGGCGCTCGCCCGCCGGGCGGACACCTCGTGGGTGTCGCTCATGTCCGCCGGGACCGAGATCGCCTGCGTGGTCAAGCCCGAGCACGGCAGCAGCCGGCACGACCTGCTGCTGCGGCAGCTTCCCGCGAGCCGGCGGGTCGTCTCGATCAGCGCACAGTCCGTGTTGCACCTGTTCCGTGGCGGCAGCAGCAACTGGCCGGGGACAACGAGGGCGCTCACCGCCGAGCAGGAGGCGCGGCTCGCGGTTCCCGTGCCGGAGGCCGAAGCGGGAGTGCGTCATGGTCTCGGGCCCGACGACCGCATCCTGCTGGCCGAGCTCGCCCGCGACGGCCGGGCCAGCTACGCCGAACTGGCAGCCGCGACGCACTGGCACGAGTCCACCGTGCGGCGCCGGGTTGATGAGTTGCGCGCCGCGGGCATCCTGTACCTGGATGTCGACATCGACGAGACGCTGTTCGGGATGTCCACGCGCGCTTACCTCTACATGTCGGTTGCTCCTGCCCGGCTCGAAGCGGTCGGCAGCGCGATCGCGCAGCACGTGGAGGTCCCCTTCGTGGCGGCCACCTCTGGGTCGACAAACCTGGGTGTCTCGGTGCTCTGCCGCGACGACTACGACCTGTACCGCTACCTCACCGAGCGCATCGCGAGCCTCGACGGAGTGAACGCCGTGGAGGTCGCGCCGATCATCCGCACCGTCAAGCGCGCTGCCACCGTTGTCCAGCCCGTCCGGGGTACCTCGCGACCACCCGCGGCCTGATCCCTCGTGATCGTCAAATACTTGCAGGGTTTAGGTTGCTATCGTAAAAACCTTCTACGCTGTCGCGGCGGTCGCCGCCGGATAAGGACATCCTGCTGATCGGCGCGTACAGGCCGGGGAGGTGAGGATGGCCCGCGGGTCGGAACTGGCCGGAAGCGCCGAGGCGTCCGTCAGCCTCGTGCCG
>JASIGS010000715.1 GCA_030052355.1 Streptosporangiaceae bacterium
GCTCCGTCCGGAAGCACGGCTAGGCACGCGGCAGCCTGGCAGGTGGCGAAGACATCAAAGACTGACAGGTCGAAATGTAGTGGAGCGGGGCTGCAGACGCGGTCCTGGTCGCTGAGCCGCACTGCCGCTGCCGCCCAGTCGACGAAAGTGAGCGAGTTTCGGTGCGAGATCATCACGCCCTTTGGGGCGCCTGTCGACCCCGACGTGTACAGGATGTACGCCAGGTCGGTCTCGATCGCCCGGTCCTCCGCCAGCGGCTCTGCTGGCTCCTCGGCGACCGCGGTCCAGGGCACGATCAGTGGTGCACCGTGCACGGAGATACCGCCCACCTGGCCGGGCCCTGGATGGCCGGGAACGCTCGAGACCGCCACCCCGCGCGATCCGGGAGCGGCCCCAGCGAGGGCGGCTGCCTGCGCCGTCCTCGTCTCATCCGTCACGATCGCCGCGGCGCCGCTGTCTTGCACGATGTGTCTGAGCCGCTCGGCAGGCGCCTTCGGATCGAGCGGCACGTAGCAGGCGCCGGCCTTCAACGCCCCGTAAAGCCCTATGAGCGCGGCGGCCGACTTGGGGGCGAGGAGTCCTACCCGGTCACCGGGCGTCACCCCCATCCGAATAAGCGCCCTGGCCAGCTTGTTGCTCAGCTCGTCTAGTTCCTGGTAGGTGAGCAGGCTGCCCCCGGACGCCACCGCAGGACGCTGCGGCTGCCGCGTCGCCGCCTCCGTCAGCAGGCGCTGCAGTAGATACGCCATCGCTCTTCCTTCACCGTTTGCGGCTGCCCGGATAGCTTGCCCGCACTGCGGGTCATAGCCCGAGCATCCGGGCGATTAGGACCCTCTGGATCTCCGAAGTGCCCGAGTATATGGTGCTGGCGACCGCGTCCCGGAGATCTCGCTCGATGCCTGCGTCCTTCATATAGCCGAAGGCCCCGTGGATCTGGATCGCTTCCTGGCTGGAGCGCACCCACGCCTCGCTGGTGAACAGCTTTGCCGCAGCAGCCTCCGTTGGGGCCGACCTCCCCTGCTGCTTGATCCACGCGCACCGGTAGATCAGAGATCTGGCCGCCTCTAGGCGCACGTACATGTCTGCAAGCTTGTCGGACACCCCCTGGAACTTCCCGATCGGCTGGCCGAACTGCTGCCGCGATCGGGCATACGCCACGCAGGTCTCGAGCTGGCGCCGCATGGCCCCCGCGACGCTGGCGAAGAGACAGCTCCGTTCCCACTCCATGGACGAGTTGAAAATAGCCATCCCGGCACCCTCGGGTCCGAGGCGGCAGTTCTCAGGAACGACGCACTCCTGCATCGTTATCTCGCCCATCGGCGAGGTCCGCAGGCCCATCTTCTCGAAGTTGCTGCTCACCGCCAGCCCGGGTGTCTTCGCGTCTACGAGGAAGGCCGAGAGACCGGGAAGCCCAGGGCGGTCCTGGACCGAGGCGTAGACGAGCAGGAAGTCAGCTATCGGAGCGTTGGTGATGTACTGTTTGGTCCCCTTGAGGACGTAGTGGTCACCGTGCCGCTTCGCGCGTGAACTCATGTGCAGCGCGTCGGACCCGGATGCAGGCTCGGTCATGCCGTGGGCGCCGATAATGTCTCCGGACACCATCCCTGGCAGATACGCGCGTTGCTGAGCCTCGGTCCCAAAGATCATCAGCGGTAGCTCAACGCTCCACATCTGCGCGTTTAGCGAAAAGATCAGCCCGTTATCGCGGCAGCCGTATCCCAGGGCTTCCATGACCAGGGCTGTCGTGAGGACGTCGCTTGCGGCGCCGCCCAGTTCAGCGGGGACTGGCAAGCCCTGGATGCCGAACTTGGCGCATGCCTGCCACGCTTGCCGGGAGAACTCGCCTGCGTCCTCGCGTTCGAGCAAATTCTGGTTGAGTTCCTGGCGCGCGAAGGCGGTCGCCGCCTCCGTCAACTCACGTTGCTCAGCAGTCAGTGAGAAGTCCACGCCGCGCCCCTGATCGCAAGCTTGGCCTCCACGTCACGTGCGGCCGAGCTCGGCAGGCGTACCGTGAATCGGGACAGGACTGTGCCCGTCCGCCAACCGCTGACTCTATGCCGGCCCGGCCGGCCGGCCGGCTCCACCAGCCGTGAGCCGTCCACCGCCGGGTAAGTCCCCGCGATCTGGGTTGAGCCCATCGCCCGGCCAGTCATAGGTCCTCCTCAGGTACCGGTCGCCCAGCAAAAGACGCGATCATGTCACGCGAGGTTTACCTGCCAGTGCTTCGTGGCACCGGCGGCGGCGGATCGCGCTCAATCCCCGCCAACTCCAACGCTATGGGCGGCGAGATTTTCGGGTCGTGACGACGCAGCAGCTCGGAGCACCGCTGCGTGTCGCTCCGCCCATCTGGCCGCGCTGAAACGAGCTGCCGACTCAGCGGCCAACCGTTGCCGGTCGCGCTGGTAGCGGGCTCGCTCTGAAACCAGCCGTTCGATTGCTGCCGCAAGTTCTTCGCGGTTGGCTTGTGGTCGATACTTGGCCGCAGAGCACGCAGACCAGTCCACGAGCGAATCGCCCAGAGGGTTGGCGACCACGTAGCCACGGCGCAGGTCATTCCCGATTTGCTCTCGGGCCCCGCTCACGTCCGCCATGACGACCGGCACCCCTGCGCAGAGTGCCTCCATTGACGCCAGTGGCCAGCCTTCGAAGAAAGAGTCAAGAACAAAACCGTCTGCGGCGGCCAATAGGTCTGCGGGCTGACGGCAGTGATCGCGCAAGTGAACCTGTTCACGATGCGGCATACCCTCGCGCAGCTGATGCAGGCGCCGATAGTAAAGGGGCTCATCGACGTTTCCTGCTACCACGAGTTGCACCTCGGGATGAGTCCGGGCTACATCACCAAAGGCGGCGATAAGCCCATAAATATTTTTTTGCATACAATATCTGCAAAGAGAGACCAGTAGGTACTCATCTTTGATGCCAAGCCAGTCGCGGGTGGCCGCTCGGTCGCCCCGCTTGCGGAACTCATCGACTCCGTTAGGAATCGTGACGATCCGGTCAGCCGGGAATCCGGGATTAGTCGCCAGATACTGCTGGCGGAGCACGTCCGATACCGCAATAACCGCAGCAAGGTAACCACTACGCGCGGCTTCGCCCTGCCAGCTCCAGTCCCGCCCTATCACACCGTTCATGCTGTGCAGGTTGTCTACGTAGGGGATGCCTGCGCGCCTTGCGGCATCAGCAGCCCAGACAGGGTCCCCATGACCGCTTATGACGTCAGGCCGCCATCCTCTGACCCAGTCAAGCTCCTTGCCTGCGCTAACCGCGCAGACCTCGATGCCTTCCGACTGGAGCGCGCGGGCTGCGCGCCCCGGCAACTGCCCGGTCGCGCGGCCTTCCGGACGGGTGTACAAAACAGCCGTCTGCACTCCACAAGCAGGAAGCCGACGTGCCAGGAAGGCGACGACTTCCTCCACGCCACCGACGTCCAAGGTCGCGGCGGCGAGCAGACACCGAAGCGAAGGCTGTTGTTGTGTCTCGGAAGACTTGACCATTGCCGCGACTTCTCTGGGCGCGGAGTCGCTAGGTTTAACTGATCCGGCCCGCACGCTGGGCAGCTGCGTCGTTACGTGCCGCGCCATAAGCGGAGCCGACCAATCGCTTGGCGCGACAGCAGGGCGCAGTCCGTCAACCCACCCAGCGACGCGCGAGTAAGCCCCGCCTAGGTTCAGCCGCCGCATCAGCCGGCGGGCCGCAACTCCTATGCCTGGCCAGGTCATCTCCCCACCCTCT
>JASIGS010000716.1 GCA_030052355.1 Streptosporangiaceae bacterium
GCTGTCTAGCGTCCCGTTGGAGCTGGTCAGTTCGTCAACATTCTGAGGGCCGGCAGGATAGTGGTCACGGCCAGCCTTGTCGCGGAACGCCAGCCTCATCGTCACCGTCGTCACCCCGTCAGTTTCGTGCAGCTGCCAGCTTTCGACCGCTTCCGCGTCCGGCCAGCCGCCGAACAGCCACGTCTCCACGGTCCGGATCGGCGGCTCGACCTCCAGGTACGTTCCGCGGAACGAGCACTCGGTTCCGTCCTCGGTCACGAATGAGTAGTGGTAGCTCCCTCCGACGCGCAGGTCGATGGAGCAGTCCGTCATCTGGTCCGGAGGTGTAGCGCCCCACTTGCTCACATGCTCGGGCTTGGTCAGTACGTCGAAGACGAGAGCGATCGGAGCGTCGAACTCTCGCGTGATGAGAACATCCAGCTCGTTCGGAAACTCGATAAGCGCCGATCCGTGCCTGCTGGGCGTCACTGCTGCTCTCCCTGTTGTCGTAGCTTCTTTGAGGTAGTCGTCGCTGCCTCCTTCTGCACCGCGCTGACCCGGCTGCAGCCATCGGCACACGGTCACCTCTAGCAGGTAGACGGCGGGAGTTGCGGTTACTCATCGCCAGAGCCGCGCAGAAGGCTAACGAGGTCCCTGGGACCCCGGCCCCAGCCCAGCTCACCGCGGTCCGGTGGTGACCCCAGCCGCGCGCCGGAACAGCTCCCTGGCGGCCCGGACGAGCCTCGAGTCGGCAGGCGCGTGCTCGCTGTGAAAGCCGGGGTAAAAGCCGTGGGTGCTCGCCCAGCACAGCACCGCCGTCGCCTCCGGGTCCGCCATGTCGAACGCGCCGGCCGCCTTACCCTCGGCGAGCAGGTCGCCGATCGCGTTGACGGCGAGGTCATGGGTCTGCTGGTGGCTGGCGGACACGTGGCCGCCGTGCTGAAACAGGACCTCGTGCCGGTCACGGCTCTCCTCGTAACTGTCGAAGATCGCCTGGACGCACGCGTCGAGTTTGCCGGGCCAGTCCCCGGCCAGGTCCGCAGCGCCGCGGATTCGGTCGGCCAGCCTGACGGAGAACTGGTCCTGAAGGGCGGCGAGCAGGTCGTCCTTGGAGCGGAAGTACAAGTAGAACAGCCCCTTGGAGACTCCGGCGCGGCTGGTGATCTCGTCCAGCGACGTAGCCGTGACGCCCTTCTCGAGGAACAACGCCTCGCTCGCCGCGAGCAGGTCAGCGCGCCGCTGTTCGGCAGGCTTGGTCCGGGTCATCGCCGGCTCCCATCACTTCGTTGCGATGTCCGCAAGCTTACTGGCTGACCGTCAGTCATTCTATTGACTGACGCCCAGTCAGTTCCTTAGAGTCGTTTGCATGAAGCGGATCGCCCGGATCGGGCGGCACCTAGTCATCGACACAAGGCCGCTACGGAGGTCTCGTGATCTGCGCTTTCTTTTCGCCGGACAGCTCGTGTCCATGCTCGGTGGGCAGTTCACGATGGTCGCGGTGCCGTATCAGGTCTACACGCTGACGCGTTCGTCGCTCGATGTCGGGCTCGTCTCACTGGTGACGCTGCTGCCGCTGATCGCTGGCGGCCTGCTTGGCGGATCGCTCGCCGACGCCGTCGACCGCCGGCTCATGCTGGTCGTTTCGCAGCTGCTGAGCGCCCTGTGCGCCGTCGGCCTGGCGGTCAACGCCGACGTCGGCACCGCGTTGTGGCCGCTGTTCCTGCTGCCAGCCGCGGCCGCCGGCTTCGCCGTCGCCGGAGAGTCGGGGCTGTCCGCGATCCTCCCGAACCTGGTCGCACGATCCGACACGGTCACGGTGAACGCCATGTTCCAGTCGCTGATGCAGTTCGGCATGGTGGCGGGTCCGGCCCTGGCCGGCCTGCTGCTCGCCGGGGCAGGAGTCCGGTTCGTCTACTGGATGGACGCGGCCAGCCTGGTGGCGGCGATGCTTGCGACATCCCAGATAGCTCCGCAACGCCCGGTAGCCACGAGCCATTTGCCGGGCCTGCGCTCGATCGCGGCCGGGTTTCGTCATCTGCGCGGCCACCCGGTCATCCAGGGCGCGTTCCTGATCGACATCAACGCCACGGTGTTCGGCGGCGCGACCGCCGTCTTTCCTGCGCTTGCCATGACGGTATTCCACGGCGGGGCGCCGACACTCGGGCTCCTTTATGCCGCGCCGGGCGCCGGAGCACTGCTCGGCGCGGTCGCCACCGGCTGGGTCCACCGTGTGCGGCGGCAGGGCCGCGCGGTCATCATCGCGGTCATCGTCTGGGGCGCCGCGATCACCTGCTTCGGCCTGGCGCACTGGCTGCCACTCGCCCTCGCACTGCTGGCTGTGGCCGGCTGGGCCGACGTCGTGTCGGCGATCTTCCGCGGCACGATCATCCAGCTCGCCGCGCCTGACGAGCTGCGCGGGCGGCTGATGGGCGTGCAGATGGCGGTGGTCACGGGCGGACCGCGGATCGGAAACGCCGAGTCCGGCGCGGTGGCGAACGCCTTCGGCGCCGCAACATCCGTGGTCTCAGGCGGCCTGGCCTGCATCGCCGGCGCCCTCGTACTGGCCCGCCTTCTCCCGGCGTTCAGCCGTCAGCAGGCACCGGTCGCCGCGGCCGAGGCAACTCCGGCGCGGGCTAGCGGCGCGAGTTCAGCAAGGTAACAGCTTGAAGTTGACGTACAGATGCGGGGATGTCCGGGGTTGCGCACAACCCCGGACATCCCCAGCAAACAGGCCAGCCCGCGCGACACGCCCGCGCTATGTAAGGCGTGCGCGCGAACGCTTCAGGTGATCCTGAGGTGCTCGACGAGACGCCAGGTCCCGGTCGGGCTCCAGCCGTAGAACGTCCCCCAGCCTGCGAGGGTCTGTAGTCCACCACCGGGTACGGCGCCACCGGAGACTATGAGGAAGGTCCCGTGGGTCGAGCCGTTCGGCGCTGACCTTCCATAGAACCGTATGGTCACCGGACCGCTCTGCCCGCCCAAGCTGCAACTGCAGGTGTCATAGGCGATGAACGATTCCGATCCGTCGGGATAGACCGTGGACAGCACGGCGTCACCTGACGATCCCGGTGGCAGGCTCGAGTTGTAAGTGCCCGACCCGGTCAGG
>JASIGS010000717.1 GCA_030052355.1 Streptosporangiaceae bacterium
CGGCGCGCTCGACCTGGTCCCGCCGGCTGGCCGCAAGTTCCTGCCGATGGCCGACGACGCGCGCGAGGCCCTGGTGCGGGCGCTGCGGGAAGCGCAGCGGTCCGGTAAGCGGCTGATCTCGTCGGGGCACCTGCTGATCGGCATCCTTGACCAGCAGCGCAACGGCGCGCTCACCCTGCTCGCCGAGTACGGCGCCGACACAGCCGCGCTGCGCGCGGACGTCGCCCGCCGGATGGGCGAGGCAGCCTGACCTGACGAACGGACCCGTCAGCCGGACTTTCGCGGCCGGTCAGGACAAGACCGTGACACTTTCGCGGACGAGCGTGACCGTTTTTAGCCTATTTGTTGCCGGGCAACCGTTACGGTGTCTGCGCTTAGCTAATGCCGAGGCCTGCGACAACGATGACGCCGACGAGCGCGGCACCGAGGATCGCCACGACGACACCCCGGCGCAGCACGACCAGCCAGCCCACCGCCACCGCGAGCACCGGAATCTGCCACAGGTGCGTCAGCGTCAGGCCCAGCGTGATAGCCGCTCCCCCGATCGCGCCGATCGCGGCGGGCCCAGCCCCAGCCAGGAACGCCTGAGCGCTGACGCTGCTCCGGAACCTGTCGAAGTGCCGGCCACCAGCCAGGATGAACGCGAACGACGGCGCGAACGCCACGAGCACGGCGAGCAGCCCGCCGCCGAGACCCGCGGCCGCATACCCGACGACCGCCGTAGTCAGGACCACTGGGCCCGGCGTGACCTGACCGAGCGCAACGGCGCTGAGGAACTGTGCGCCGGTCATCCAGTGATAGGTGTGCACCGCGTCCTGCTGCATCAGCGGGATGATCACGAAGCCACCACCGAACGACAGCGCGCCGACCTTGATGGCGACCCACGCGAGCGAGCCGAGACCGCCGGCGGCCGCCGCACCCGTGGCCAGCAACCGCACCGTCCGAGCACCGATATCAAGCCTGGGAACGCGTCCTGCAAGCAAAGTCAAGAGCAACCCCGCGGGACCAGCCTTCCTGGCTGGTCCGGGCGCCGGGCCAGCCTGCCGCGGTCGCGGCGGGCGGCGCACTCCCCACTCGATGAGCCCGGACGCGAGCAGCGCCACGACGACGAACTGGCCAGCCAGGTCGGCTGCCAGCACGCCGGCGAGGGCGTACACCACCCACCGAGAACGACCGCGGATCCCGGTCCCGGCCCGCTGCCAGCTAGCCGGCACGAGCCCGAACGCGGCGCCGACAGCCACGGCCGGCACGGCGGCCCCGGCGCCAGCCGCGGCTCCCGTCACCCAGGCTGGCGGCGAATGCGCGAGGAACACCGCGGACAGCGCGAGGATGATGATCAGCCCGGGCACGATGAAGCACGCGCCACCCAGGATCGCGCCGGGAACTCCGGCCAGCCGCCAGGCGCAGAAGATCGCGAGCTGGGTCGAGGCCGGCCCGGGCAGCAGGGACGTCGCGGCTATGCCGTCCTCGAACTCGGTCTCCGATATCCACTTGTTGCGTTGCACGCACAGCCGGCGCAGCAGCGCGATGTGCGCAGGCGGCCCGCCGAAACCGGTGATCCCGATCCGGCCCCACTCACGGGCGACGACCGCCAGCGAGATCCGGGCGGGAGCCTCAACCTCGCCCGGCTGATCACTCACGACGGCGCCTCATCTGTGCGCACTTCAGCACAGTAACCGGGCGGTCTCCGGATCGGCCCGTGTGGCCGCGCGGCTGGCAGTCTGGCCACATAGCTTGTCCGAACGAGTGTCTCCGGCGGCTAGCGACGCGGACCGGCCGCCGAGCATGATGGCCGTATGCCGGACGACGACCTGACCGGGGCTTACCACGAAGCAATCAGGCGCGGCTTCAGCTTCGCGCGCGAGCTCGGCAGCGGCTGCCGGCCCGTGCACTTCCTCGTGGGCGTCTCGGAAGGAGACGGGGCCGCCGCGCATGCGCTCCAGGCAGCCCGGGGGCGCTCACTGCGCGCGATCGTCGCGGCGACGGTCACCGCGACGAACAGCGCTGGTTATTTGCACGTGCAGGCACAGGAGGCAGCCAGGTCGCTGGCGCGGTCTCGCCGCCAGGAGCCCGCGCCGGAGCACCTGCTCGTCGCGCTCATCGATCAGGGCGATCAGGAGGTCGCGGCGGCGCTGCGCCTCGCCGGGCTCGACATCCTGGCGGTGCGGGGCAGGGCACTGGCTGCGATCGGCGCGGCTGCGGGCGAACCGCCGCTTCCGCGGCCGGCTCCGGCGCCAGCTGGCACGATGGATCGCCCGCCGCTGCCGGTCGCGGACCTCGACCCGCGCGCCTGGGCCGTGCTGCGCTGGCGGCAGGACCACTTGCCGGTACAGCACGTCCGCGGGCGGGCCGGCGCACAGGCCCTCGGCAGGCTCGAGTGGGACGCCGCGTGGCGGCTCGCCGACCGGCTGCAACTTCGCGACGACCAGCGCTTCTCGCTGCTCAAGCACCACGGTGATCAGGTCCGGCAGCGCGCGGGCTTGGCCGGTCCGCGACCGCCGCGCAAGATCGTGCTGCCGCGGCACCCGGTGATCGGGGTCACCGTTGGCTGGGGCGCATGGCTGGGCAACCGGCAGGCGAGCGTGCGGTACCGATGGTTGCGGCTGCGGACCCTCGGCGAGTACCGCGATTGCCCGAAACCGTAGCCGGTTGCAGCGTTAGCCCTGCGATCGACGTGTCTCTAGCGTGAACGCAGCGATGGCATCGGAAGCCGGCGAACCGTCGGCGCGGGCGGCCGCGAGCCTGGAGCAGGATCAGCTCACGTCGGGGGGCGTCACCGACCTGTTCCGCGAGCATCATCTGGAACTCGTGCGGCT
>JASIGS010000718.1 GCA_030052355.1 Streptosporangiaceae bacterium
GGCTCGCCGGCCGACAGCTCGCCGGCCGGGCGCAGATAGAGCGCACAGCGTGCCGCGTCGGCAGGCGGCCACGCGGGCAGGTCGCGCCACCTGCCGGTGCCCGAGGTCCAGACCCGTACCGGCTGGCTGCGCGGAGGCCGGCCGTCGCCCGCCCCGTCCGCGAACGCGTCAAGCCACGCGATCGTCTCGCGAAGCGCGATCGGCATGTCCAGGCCGAGGTGCGCCCACGGGCCTACCGTCAGGCCGACCGTTACGCCGCGGGAGCGCAGCGCGCGGTACTGGTGCATGGTCTGCTCGACAAAGAAGTCGTGGAAGCCGGAGACCAGCAGGGTCGGCACGTTCACCCGGTCGAGCGCGACGCCGGCCCGGTAGCCGTCCCAGTAGCTGTCGGCCGGGTCCGGGTGATTCATCCACTCGGCGTACCAGGCCGGCGCGCCCGCCCCGTCCACGGCAGCGGCGGTGGCCGCCAGCGGCAGCCGGTTCGTGCCGGCCGCCAGCCGCTTATCCGCCGTGATGGTCCGCCAGGTCATGCGTGTTCCGCCGAAATGCTCCTCGTTGGCCATCACATCGGTCCAGAACAGCAGGTTGTACAGCTCGAACGGGCCATGCCCGAAGCCAGCCGCGGCCAGGTCGTGCGGACTGATGTAGACGGCCAGGGCGGTCAGCTCCGGCGGCGGGTCCGCCGCCAGGGCCCACGCCGAGAACGCCAGGTAGCTGGGACCGACGGCGGCGAGCTGGCCGCTGAACCAGTCTTGCCTCCGCAGCCAGGCGACGGTGTCCTGGCCGTCGGGTGCCTCGTCAGAGCCGGGCCGAAATGCCCCGCCAGATCCGAACGTGCCGCGCGAGCTCTGCAGCAGCACGTGGTAGCCGCGCTCGGCGATCGGCCTTGCCGTCATGGCGTACTGCCAGCCCCGGCCGTACGGGCAGCGCATGAGGACCGTCGGTCGCGGCCCTTCGGTCAGCGGCCGGTAGTGGTCGGTGAGCAGCACCGCGCCGTCGCGCATGGGAACGGGCACGCTGCGCTCTATCGTGATCTTGTTGCGCTTCGGCCCGAGCCTCATGGTGCGTGTCATCGCAGCGGTCACCAGGTCAGCTGGGCGGTGGGGTGCCCGTGGTCCGGTGCTCATCGCGCCCTCCGTCCCGTCAGCTAACCGACCTGAGGAAGCATAAGCGTAGGGTATCGTCCGCTTCCGCACACTACCCTTTTGGGCTAGGAACGGGTGTTCTGAGCAACTCCGGGTCGAGCGGATCTCGTTACCGGGTCCCGGCGAGGCCCCAGACGGCCGCGATCAGCTCGCCGGGATCGAACGGCTTGGTGAGACAGGCGTCGATGCCGTCCGCGGCGTCGCCAGCGTGATCGTGCTCGGTCCTGGCGGGCCACAGCAGCACGGTCCGGATCGAGGACGTGGCCGGGTCGCTGCGCAAGATGCTGGCGACCTGGCGGCCGGAGAGTCCCGGCATGCCTGCGTCCAGCGTCACCACATGAGGTCTGACCGTAGCGACCATTTCCAGCGCCTGCCAGCCGTCGGCGGCGACCGTGACCTCGAAGCCAGCGGCCCTCAGGTGGACGGCGATGAACTCGCGGATCGCCGCGTCATCGTCGGCGATGAGAACGCGCGCCGCCGACGGAGCCTGGCTGCGCCCCTCCAGCAGCCGGAACCCAGGGCGGACACGCGTTCTCGCCGATCGCATCGCGACCTCCCGCTAGTGCGGGTGTTAGTGCCCGCCAGCGTCGCGGGCGGGCGTCACACCGGCGTCACACTGGCATCGCGGCCGCGGACGCGCTGCTCAAGCTCGCGCAGCGCCGCTGGCGGCTCGACCCCGAGGTCGGCAACCACCGCTCTGGCCCGGTCGAGGATGCCCCGCGCCGCGCCGCGGCGGCCCTGAGTGATCAGGTGCCGTGCCGCAGCCAGGTAGCGTTCCTCCTCGTCGGGGGCCATCTCGATAGCCCGCTCCAGGCAGCGAACCGCCTCATCGAGGTCCTCGGTCGACGCGGCGAAGCCGGCGCACAGGTCGAGCAGCGCGAGCGCATTACGGCGCAGTTGCTCCCGCGGGAGTTCTGCCCACGGCTCGTACGGGTCGTCGGGCAGCAGGTCACCGTGGTAGCGCGCGAGCGCCGCGCGTGCGGCGGAGACAGCTTCCAGCGACCGCTGGCCGGCGAGCGCGAGCGCACGCCGGGCATCGGCTTCGAACGAGTGCACGTCGGTTGTGGCATCGGGGGCGAGGCGGAGCTGGCGGTCCTCCCGTACCACCACATCGCCCGCCGACTCGCGCAACCGGTTCAGGACCGTGCGCAGCCGGTTCGCGCCCACCTCTGGCTCGGCTTCGGGCCAGAGCGCCTCCGTCGCGGCCTCGGCGGAGATCCGCCCGCCTGCCGTGGCAACGAGCTTGACGAGCTGACGGCCCTGCCCGGGCGGGACGTCGACGGCGCGGCCGCCACGGGTCACGCCGAACCCGCCGAGCAGCGTGACGGAAACGGGGAACGTCATGCCCTCGAGCGCGGCAGCCAGCGGGTGCCCGGTCGCCGTGACCAGGCCGAGCACGCGCTCGGCGGCCGAGCGCTCCTTGAGGAACGGCAGTGCCGGGTAACCGAGCCGGGCGGCCAGCTCGAGCGCCTCGGTGGCAAGACCCGCCGCCCGGGGGTCACCGCGCCGGTGCGCGGCCAGCGCACGCAGTAGCTGAATGCGCCAGCGCTCGACCGGCTCGAACAGCGGCGAAGCGGCCAGCTCGACCAGGTGGCGCTCGGCTGCCTCCGGATCGCCGCTGCGCGCGAGCATCATCGCGCGGGCTCGTTCTACCTCGAAGCCCTCGTATTCAGAATGCTCCTGCGCCCGGTCGAGGTACTGCAGCGCGACGTCGTGATAACCCGCCCGGTCTAGCCAGTCGGCCGCGTCCGCGAGGAACTCGCCACCGCAGCCGTCGAACCAGTCCGACCGGAACGACTCGGCCGCGTGGATCGACGCCAGCGTGGCCGCGGCGTCGCCTTGCTGCGATAGCGCGCGGGCACGCTCCCAGGCGACGTAAGCGCGGACCCGGACGTCTCCGATCACCCGCGCTATCGCCTCAGCCTCCTCCAGGCTGGCCGCGGCCTCGTCGTAGCGACCTACAGAGTCCAGCACCTCGGCGCGGAACGTAAGGATCACGGACCGCTGCTGGCGGCGGTCCGGGATGACGGCCAGTGCCTCGTCGATGCAGCTGACCGCCTGGTCGATAGCTCCCCTGTCGAAATGCACCCAGAATCCGAGGATCAACAGCGTGTAGGAGAGCCAGCTCCACAGGCCAAGGGCCCGGTAGCTGCGGGCGGCCATCGCCAGCCGCTCTTCGGCGAAACCCAGGTGCTGGTCGTCTTTGGTACGGGCGGCCGCCCGCCCGAGCGTGTCGAGCAGCCGCGCCTGCGTCTGCTGCTCGGCGGGGCCGGTCTGCGCGAGCACGCGAACGGCGAGCTCCTCGCCGGCTGCCTGCTCGTTGTCGCGGACCAGGTCGCGCGCCAGTTCGGCGTGCACTTCCCTGGCTACGGCAGGGTCGGCGGGCGGTTCCCCGAGGAGCTCGAGCGCCTGCTCCAGCGCCCGGGCGCGGCGATGCAGCGCGGCCGGCGGCTCGCACTCGCGAGCGATGTGCACGAGCACACGCGGGTGCCGCGCGATCACGGCGGGCGGCAGCCGGTCGACCAGCCCGGCAAGCTCGTCAAGGCCGAGACGCTCGGCCTGCTGCGGAGTCATGGCGGCGAGCAGCGCGCCCGCCTCGGCAGTGTGGCCCGCGCCGATCAGCAACTCCGCGGCGAGGTCCGGCCGGCCGCGCCGGGCGTACGCCCCCGCGGCGCGCAGCAGCGTGCCAGGCTCGGCCGAGGTCCGCGCCGTGAGCAGGTCTTGTACCGGTCCGGCGAGACGGGACCACCCGTCGTCGCCGGCCTGCAGCGGCAAGCCAACACGGCTGATCTCGCCGAGCAGGCCGGGAACCCCGGTCGCTGCCTCCGCCACCGGGTCATCGAGCAGCGGCAGGTGCGCGGCCTGGCCAACCGCGGCCACGAGCGAGCCGGGCAGGCCGCCGAGGATCTGGTCGACCAGCCCGGCCAGCAATCCGGCGCTCCCAGAAAGAACCCCGCCGGCGAGCAACGGCCGGCCCGCCGACCTCGCCGCCGACGCGGCCAGCACCACGGCCGCCGCCCAGCCGTCGGTAGCCGACCAGAGCCGGTGGGCATCGGCGTCGGTGACGGCCAGCCCGAATCCGTCGCGGCACAGGGCAGCTACTTCCTCGACGCTCATCGCGAGGTCGGTCGTGTCAAGCCAGTCCGCCGAGCCGTCCAGGCGCAGCCGCTCGAGCTCGGGCGCGACGTGCCGTCCGAGCAGCAGAAGCCGCTGACCGCGCCCTAGCAGCCCGGCAAGCCGTGTCAGCAGCGAGACCGCGGCCGGCTCGGCGTTCTGGATCTCGTCGATCACGAAGACCGCGCCCTGATCGCACAGTGCCTCCAGCATCGCGTCGAGCGCGCCGGCCGGTCCCGCGGCAGCTGCGTGGTCCATCCGCGCGGCCAGGTCTGACAGCCCCACCCTCGCGGCCGCCGACCGCAGCCGGTGCGGCAGCATCGCTGCGGAGACGCCGCCGGTCTCTAGCGACGTGGAGATGGCCGGCGTGCCGAATTCCTCGCACGACTCGGCGGCCAGCACCGACTTCCCGTAGCCCGCTCCGCCCACGATGACGCACGCGCTGGCCCGTCCGACACGGTCGGTCAGGCGCGGACGCTTGAGATGATAGGCCGGCAGTTCGCCCACGGTTCCGCCCCTATGACGCGCACGCTGTCTCCCCGGCCGACGAGGAGGAGGGGTCGAAGACGGCCGGAATGCTTGGACGCGATGTTACTCTGCTGCGGCAATTTGGGAGGCTTCGCTGACGGCCGATGGGCGAGGATGAGCTGGTGACTGGCCTGCTCGACGACATGAGCGCGGCGGTGTTCGACTTCTTCGGGACGATGACACCGATCAGCCCGGACGCGGTGTGGGCGAGCAACGTCGCGCGCCTCGCCGCGCCACTCGGGGTCTCGGCGCAGGCGCTGGACGTCGTGCTGGGCCAGACGTTCGGCGACCGGATGACCGGCGCGACGGGCGATGTGCGGCAGACCATGCAGGGCCTGGCAGACCGGCTCGGCGTCAAGCTCACCGAAGAGCAGCTGGATGAGGCGGTCGCCGTGCGGCGGCAGGCGCAGGAGTCGATGTTCGCGCTCAGGCCGGAGGCGCTGCCGGTCGTCGGCGAGCTGCGCGAGCGAGGCCTCCGGATCGGGCTGCTGTCGGACTGCTCGTTCGAGCTGCCGGACGCCTGGCACACGTTGCCGCTCGCCGCGCTGGTGGACGCGCCAGTCTTCTCATGCGTGGAGGGAACGCGCAAGCCCGACCCGCGCCTCTTCCGGACGGTCGCGGCGAACCTGGGCGTGTCGCCGGCGGACTGCCTCTACGTCGGGGACGGCGGCGGGCACGAGCTGACCGGGGCCAGCGGGGTCGGCATGCACGCCGTACTGCTGGCAGGGCCGGACTGGCAGCTGCACCACGTCCACGACCAGGAGCCCGGCTGGACCGGCGCGCGCATCGGCTCGCTGACCGAGCTGCTGTGAGGTGGCGGCAAACCGGCCGGACTGGCGCACAATGGCTAGATGGACGACCTAGACCGGATCGGCGCGGCGTACCTGGACCACCTGACCGAGGCGGACCTCCGCTCGCTCGTGCACGCCGACGAGGTCCCTGAGGCCGAGGCGGAGGCCCGGATGCGGGCGCTGCGCCGGGCACCAGCGCTGCTGCCCGAGATCCTCGACAGGCCCGCCGTGTCAGCGGGCCTGCTCAACCTGGTGTCGGCCGACGCCGGGCAGCGGTTCACGTTCATCTCGCCGTTCCTGGTCTTCGCGGCGGC
>JASIGS010000719.1 GCA_030052355.1 Streptosporangiaceae bacterium
GACCAGCTGCGCGATGGCCACGCGGCGGTAGCCGTGGTGGTCGCGCCCGTTTCGGTGCCGGGGGAGATCGGACCGCCGATCCAGCCCCCCAAGCCGACGGTACTGATCGACGGCAGCCAGCTGTTCACCGCGCAGGCGACCCTGCGGGCCCTGCCGAGGCTCGAGTCGATCGCCGCGGCCGACGGCTTCAGGCCGCAGGTCACCATCCTGTACAACCCAGGACTCGGCACCGCGGACATCATGATCCCTGGGCTGGCGGGAGTCGTCCTGGTGTTCATCGGCACGACGATCACCAGTCTCGGCGTGGTCAGGGAACGGCAGTCCGGCACCCTCGAGCAGCTAGCCGTGATGCCACTGCGGGCCAGGGATGTGTTCCTGGGCAAGACCGTGCCGTACTTCGTGGTCGCGGCCGTGGACCTGGCGATCGTGCTCGCCGTCGGGATAGCCGTGTTCGGCGTGCCGTTCCGCGGCTCACCAGCGGTGTTCGCGCTCGGCGCGCTGCTGTTCCTGTTCGTGACGCTGGGCATCGGCGTGCTCATCAGCACGGTGTCGCAGAACCAGGGTCAGGCGATCCAGCTCGCGATCATGACGATGCTGCCGCAGGTGCTGCTGTCCGGCCTGATCTTCCCGCTGTCCTCGATAGCGGTCGGCGTCCGGTGGATCTCCTACCTGCTCCCGCTCACGTACTTCAACGAGATCTCGCGTGGCGTCATGCTGCGAGCCGAGCCGATCGGCCCGCTCTGGCAGCCCTTCGTCTTCCTGGCCGTGCTGGGCCTTGTCGTGGTGGCCGCCGCCATAGCGCGGTTCCGCGCTGACCTCGCACCCGCGCCGTCTGGTGGCCGTGGTCCGCGGCGGGCGGCTGCCGTAACCGGCCGCGACTACGCGGGAACGAGCCAGCAGGCATGACGGTGCCAGCTCGGGAGACGCCACCCGGAGCCCCCGCCGGCGACCGCCGGTGGGGGGCATTCGGGGTCAGTGTTTCCTTTGGCAGGACCCTCGCGCTGGACAATGTGTCGCTCGTCGTGGCCCGCGGCGAGGTTACGGCGGTCGTCGGCGGGGACGGTGCTGGCAAGACCACCCTGCTCCGCGTGTTGTCCGGGGCGCTGAAGCCGGCCGCGGGATCTGTTCACGGCCCGGGGGCGCCGCGGACCGGCTATCTGCCGGCTTCGTCGGGCATGTACCCGGACTTGACCGTGGCGGAGAACTTGTCGTTCCGCGCTTCGGCCTACCGGATGCCGGCGCCTGCGGCACGGGTGCGAGCCGGCGAGTTGCTGGCGGAGGCGGGACTCGCCGGGGCGCGAGACCGGCTGGCCGGCAACCTGTCTGGCGGCATGCGGGTCAAGCTCGGCGTGATCGCGGCCTTGCTGCACCGGCCGGACCTGCTCGTCCTCGACGAGCCGACGACCGGCATCGACCCGGTCAGCCGTTCCGGCCTGTGGCAGCTGATAGCGGGCGCAGCGGCCGGCGGCGCCGCCGTCGTGCTCGCTACGACGTACCTCGACGACGCGCAGCGGGCCGGCTCCGTCCTCGTGCTCGACGGCGGGTGCCAGCTCGCCGCCGGCACGCCCGAGGAGATCGTTGCCGCGATGCCGGGGACGCTACGGTCGGCGGCGGCCCGGCCTGCGGGTCAGGCCCGGCGGCTGTCATGGCGGAGGGGGACTGCCTGGCGAGTCTGGTACCCGGCCCGGGGGCAGCGTGCCGGCGATCCGGTCGAGCCTGACCTGCCGGATGCGGTGATGGTGGCGTCCCTGCAGCGGGAGGCCGCTGCTGGCGGCGTGCCGTCGGCCGATGACCGGGCGGGTGCGCAGGAGACCGCGGCCGGCGTGGTGTCCTTGGCCGCGGGCGCGCCGTCAACGGCCGGTGCGTCCGCGGCCCGTCCGATTGCCGAGTGCGTCGCGCTCACCCGCCGGTTCGGTGACTTCACGGCTGTCCGGGACGTGACGATGGAGGTGCGGCCCGGTGAGATCGTGGGGCTGCTCGGCGCGAACGGCGCGGGCAAGACCACGGTGATACGCATGCTGCTGGGCCTGCTGCCGCCCTCGGCCGGCCGGGTCATGCTGCTCGGCGAGCCGCCAAGCAGGCGCACCCGCAGCCGAATCGGCTACGTGCCGCAGGGCCTCGGGCTCTACGACGACCTGACCGCGGCGGAGAACATGGCGTTCGCTGCGGCTGTGTTCGGTGCCGCTGCGCTCGGCCGCAGCCCGGCAACGCTTCCCGCCGACCTGTTCAGTGTTCCTGGCGCGCAAGAAGTCCCCGCAGCGGCGTCGGGCAGGCCAGCACGCGGTCTGCCGGTAGGCCGGCTTCCGCTCGGCACGCAGCGCCGCATCGCGTTCGCGCAGGCGCTGGCGCACCGGCCTGAACTCCTGCTGCTTGACGAGCCAACGTCCGGCGTCGATCCGCTGGGCCGTGCCCGGCTGTGGGAGACGATCGGCGATGTGGCGCGCGACGGAGTCGGCGTCCTCGTCTCGACGCACTACATGGAAGAAGCGCAGCAGTGCGACCGGCTGATCGTCATGGCAGACGGCGCCGTTGTCGCTGCGGGCACGGCAGCGCAGATAGTCGGCGACATGCAGGTGACGGTCGTGCACGCCGCGTCGTGGGCTGTCGCGTTCCGGCGCCTGGCTGATGCGGGCCTTGCGGTGGCGCTGTCAGGCCGCTCGCTGCGTGTGCCCGGTGCCACTCCGGCCCGGGTGACCGAGGTGCTGGCCGGCCCGTCGGGGCGGCTCGCGGACGATACCGACGTGTCGCAGGCGCCCGCGACGCTCGAGGAGCGGTTCTTCGACCTGGTCTTGCGTGACAGCAGGGACCGGCTGACAGCGTGACCGCGCAGACTCCAAGCCCGGGCAAGGCGATCCCGGCCGGGCGTGGCCGGGAACGGCCGAAGGCTGCGCAGAGCCGACAGGCACGTCGGCAGCCGGGCCGCCGGACCGGCCGCCGGGCGGGCGACAGCGGCACCCGCGAGGCAATCATCAACGCGGCCCGCGACCAGTTCGCCGAGCGCGGCTACGACCGTGCCACCATCCGCGGCATCGCCGCAGCGGCCGACGTGGACCCGGCTCTCGTGCACCACTTCTACGGCAGCAAAGAACGGCTGTTCACGGCCGCGATGCAACTGCCGGTCGTGCCGAGCGAGGCGATCTCCGCCGTGCTGGCGGAGATCGAACATCGGGCGGGGGAGTCGCTCGGCGAGCACCTGGTCCGCTCGGCCCTCGCGATATGGGACGTCCCGGAAGTGAATGTTGCGTTCCAGGCATTGCTCAGGTCCGCGCTGACCAGTGACCGAGCGGCCGCGATGCTGCGGGAGTTCGTCACCGAGACGATCCTCGGCCCGGTCTCGCGCGCCGCGCACGGCCGCGACGAGCGGGACGTCGCGCTGCGGGCAGCGCTCGTCGGCAGCCACATGATCGGCCTCGCCCTCACGCGCTACGTGCTGCGGTTCGGCCCGCTGGCCGACGCGCAACCCGACGAGCTTGCCGCGGCCGTCGGCCCGGCGATCGACAGGTACCTGACAGGCGGGCGATGATCTACGAGACGAAGACGTTGTGCCACTTCGGC
>JASIGS010000720.1 GCA_030052355.1 Streptosporangiaceae bacterium
GTGAGGAAGCCGTCGAAGTCGGTGAAGTGCCGGTGCAGGACGCCCTTGGCGACTCCCGCCTCGTCTGTGACCGCGCGGCTGGTCAGCGCGCTCGGCCCGGCCCGCAGCAGCACCCGCTCGGCGGCCTCGAACAGCTGGGTTCGCGCGTCGCGGAGGGCCACTCCCGTCGGCACGGTCCGTCCCTTCCTTCGCTCTGCGCGAACCGGATTCACAAGTGGTCATGTGCCCACTTAGAGTGGGCACATGACCACTATACCGCCCGAGTCCCACCAGGCCCGCGAGGTCGCCGAGTCCTTCGGGCAGGACGCCCAGCGCTACGACCGTGCCCGCCCCAGCTACCCCGACGCCCTGGTGGCCCGGATCGTCGCGGAGAGCCCTGGCCGGGACGTTCTAGACGTAGGTTGCGGCACCGGCATCGCGGCCCGGCAGTTCCAGGCGGCCGGCTGCCGGGTGCTCGGAGTCGATCCCGACGCGCGGATGGCCGAGATCGCGAGGCAAGGCGGGCTCGAGGTCGACGTCGCGACGATCGAGGCCTGGGACCCGGCCGGCCGGGCGTTCGACGCGGTCGTCGCCGCGCAGGCCTGGCACTGGGTGGACCCGGTCGCCGGCGCGGCAAAGGCCGCGCAGGCGCTGCGGCCCGGCGGACGGCTCGCCGTGTTCTGGAACGCGTTCCAGCCGCCGCCCGGCCTGGCTCAGGCCTTCGACAGCGCGTACCGCCAGGCGATGCCCGATGCCCGTGGCTTCTGGACCAGGCCCATCGTCGAGATGTACCTGGCCGGGTGCGGAAAGGCGGCCGACGCGATCCGGCAGACGGGCGCCTTCGGCGACCCGGAGCAGTGGCGATTCGACTGGGAGCGCCGGTACACCAGGGACGAGTGGCTGGACCAGGTGCCTACCTTTGGTGGCAGCGCGCAGCTCCCGCCGGCGACGCTGGAAGCGCTGCTCGCCGGCATCGGCGCCGCAGTCGACGCGGTGGGTGGCAGCTTCACCATGCAGTACGCGACGGTGGCGGCCACCGCGGCGCGAGCCGGCGCCCCCTGACCGCCCATTCATTTACACAACACTGATTGTGTAAACTGTTCGGCCATGGCCTGCCGACACCGCGCGTGCCCGTGACAGCCGCGATGAAGCTCGCAGTGGCGATCACGTTCGTCTGGCTGGGCATGGTGGTCGCCATCTCCTTCCTTGAGGCGCCGCTCAAGTTCCATGCCGAAGGCGTCACCTTGCGCATCGGGCTGAGCATCGGGCGACTGGTGTTCCGCGCCCTCAATGCCGTTGAGGCAATTCTCGCGATAGTCGTCGTGGCCAGCCTCGCAACTGGCTCTCTGCCGGTGCGCGTCGTGGTGCCGCTGGCGCTTGCCGTCGCCACGCTGGTTCTCCAGTTGCTCGCCGTCAGACCCAGCCTGACCCGTCGCTCGACTGCCGTCCTGGCTGGCGAGGACGCACCACTCTCGCGGGCCCACTACGCCTACGTCGCCCTTGAGACCGTCAAGACATTCGCGCTCCTCGTTGGCGGGATCCTGCTGCTGGTCACTTAGTCCGCGCGGCCGGACACGTTCGCCTTCTTGAGGTGGGCGACGCAGACGCCGGGCTCGGCGAACGGCTGCAGATGCTCAGCGGTCACCGGTGCCCGCAACCCCGCGAGCACGCCCTGCATGAAGCCGAGGTGCAGCGAGCACACGACGTCCTTGTGGCGCTCGGCTACCTCGAAGAACGGGCAACTTCGCAGCCGCAGCCGGTAACCGCCACGTTGCGCCTCGGCTTCTGGGGCGAATCCAACCTCGTCCAGCGTTGCGGCGAGGTCGGCTACCGCCTGCGCGGCCGTCGGCCGCCGGGAACCCGACGGCGGCCCGGTCAGGTGACGTCCCCACTCCCTTCCCGCCTCGGCAGCAGCCCGCGCAGGATCCGGCATCGCGCTGGCGATCAGGCCGGTCAGCATCTCGGCGAGCAGCCGGTAACGCCTCTCGCCCACTGGCCTGTCCCTGTCGGCCACCCGGTAAGCCATGCTGGGACGGCCCGGCGTCCGCCGCGATTGCGGCGCTCGCGCGGCCAGCCCCGCCTCGACCAGCGCGTCGAGGTGGAACCGGGCGGTGTTGGGATGCAGTCCGGTCCGGTCGGCGACGACCCGCACGCCGAGCGGTCCTGGCGCCATGCGCAGCAGGTCGAAGACCCGGGCGCGGCTCTCGCCGAGGCGAGCGGCCGCGTCGGGGGCGAGAAGCGCCCGCACGTCCACGGGTGCCAATTTACACCAGTGCAGTTAGTAGAAACTGAGCCAGCTCGTTACGGCGAGCGAACGGTCACATCACACGAAATTGCGCCACGTGATGACGCCGTGCGCGACGTCGGCTCCCCGCCACAGATCGAACTCGTCACCTATTCCGAGGAAGTCCGCGGGGTTGTCGCCGACCACGACCATGGTGACGACGACATGCGAATCAGTCGGCGCAGCGGCGGCCTCCGGGCCGCTCACCAGCGCAGAGAAAAGCCCGCCGCCATGGGTCTCGTGGTGGCGTGCGCGAACCACTGCACGCCAGGTCGGCCACGGCACGCAATCCTGAGTCTCACCGTCGGCAGGCGCCGGCAGCTCGAGCAGAGCCCGGTAACTGCGGGTTGCCCGGTGCTGGGCCGGGACGGAAGGCAGCCGCGCTGGCACCGACGGCGCCGTCCCCGGGCGCTGTAGCCGGTTGGTGAGCCACCGGCCGACGGCCCTCGGCATCAGCACGATCGCGACGGCGGTTGCTGTACCGCGCTTCGATGTGTCGTGCTTCCAGATGCCCATTCCGCCTCCAGCCCGCGCGTACTGCCCTGCGGCGGACCCGTGCCGAGCCGGGCAAGGTCGCAGCGCGCGCCACCGCTTGCTATTTATATCGTATCACGATATTAATAGAGACTAGCCCGGGAGGCGTGGTGGTGCTCCGCCGCCCGGGCGATTTGGTCCTTGGACCGGCGCCCCCGCCTTCTTCTGGCGTGACGACGGGTAGTTCGGCACCCTTTGCGTCCGTATCGTGGTGTGAACCAAGCGGGCCGCGGCGCAGGAGGCCGAGCCTCTCGGCCCGCTCGACGACACGGACGCTAAGGACAGTGATGGACGCAGCCGGACAGCACGCCGACGTCAGGAACTGCGCCGAGGAGATCTTGTTCCTGCTGCGCGCGCAGGGAGTGGATTACCTGTTCCTCAACCCGGGCACGGACTCGGCTCCGCTGCAGGAAGCGGCCGCCGCCCTGGCGGGCAGGCAGATCGCGGCGCCGAAGATCGTGACGTCGTCGTTCGAGAGCGTCGCGCTGGCGGCGGCGCACGGCTACTGGCAGATGACCCGCCGCGCGCAGGCGGTCTTCGTGCACGTCGACGTCGGGACGCAGAACCTCGGCGCGATGGTGCACAACGTCCTGCGCGACCGGGCAGGCGCCGTCGTCCTGGCGGGCAGGACGCCCTACGCCGAGCACGCCTCCGCACCGGGCGGCCGGTCGAACCGCATCCACTGGATGCAGGACGTGCCCGACCAGGCGGGCATCGTCCGCGGCTACGCGAAGTGGACCTTCGAGCTGACCCGCAGCGAGGACGCGGCCAGGGTGGTGGGCCGCGCGGTCCAGGTGGCGGAAGGCGGCAGGCCGGGTCTTGCCTACCTGACGATCTCGCGGGACGTGCTGATGCAGCCGGCCGGCCCGGCGGAACTGCGGCGTACCGCGCGGTTTGCCAGGCCGACGCCGCCCGCCATGGAGCCATCGGCCCTCAGCTGGCTGGCCGGTGAGCTCGCCACGGCGCAGCGTCCCGTCGTCATCACCGCCAGGCTCGGCCGTAAGCCGGACGGGGTGCTGGCCCTCGCGCGGCTCGCCGACCTCGCGACGATCCCGGTGATCTGCCGCCCCGACTCGGTGAACATCCCGACGAGCCACCCGATGCGCGTCGCCTCTGACCACACCGCCGCTGCCCTGATCCGCGAGGCCGACCTGCTGGTCCTCATCGACTGCGACGTGCCGTGGATCCCGCGCAGGCTCAACCCTTCGCCGGGCGCGACAGTCGTCCAGATCGATGACGATCCGGTCCGGCCGGATATGCCGCTCTGGTCGTTCCCAGTAGACGTGGCGGTGACGGCGGACGGCGCGCTCGCCACGGCTCAGCTGGCCGACGCACTGCAGGCCGCGGGCGGACCGGTCGGCTCCCTGGCCCAGGCCCGCCGTGCGTGGCTCGCTGCCGCGGCGCGCCCGGAGCCTGCGGAGGCCGGCCCGCAGCGCGAGACGCAGGTGCGTGACGTAGTGGTCGCCCTGAACGACCACCTCGATCCCCGCGACGTTGTCATCGAGGAGGCCGTGTCCAACACCGAAGTCGTGACCGAGCTGCTCACGCGCACCGAGCCGGGCACGCTGTGCTCGGCGGGAAGCCCGGGCCTGGGCTGGGCACTCGGCGCGTCGGTAGGCGTCAAGCTGGCGCGGCCGTCGAACCGGGTCGTCGCCGTCGTCGGTGACGGCG
>JASIGS010000088.1 GCA_030052355.1 Streptosporangiaceae bacterium
AGCTGGCCGGACCGCAGACCAACAAGAAGAACGAGGACGCACTCACGTGAAAGTTGCTGAGGAACTGATGAAGAACCGCGGCGCGCGCAGGCTCGTGGTGGTCAGCGCGGGCACCAGCGATCCGTCGTCGACGAGGATGCTGGCCGACCGCGCCGCCGAGCGCGTCAGCGCGCTCGCCGGGCAGCGCGGGCACCCGGTGACGGTGACCACCGTCGACCTGCGGGAGATGGCCACCGAGGTCGCCGCCGCGCTGGTGTCGGGCCTCACCGGCCCGAAGCTGCGGCAGGCCATCGACGCGCTCGCCGAAGCCGACGCGATCGTCGCGGCGACGCCGGTCTACAAGGCCGGGCCCAGCGGCCTGTTCACCTCGTTCTTCCAGGTCATCGACGATGACCTGGTCATCGCCAAGCCCGTCATGCTCGCCGCCACGGCGGGCACGGCCAGGCACGCGCTGGTGGTCGATGACCAGATGCGCTCGCTGTTCGCCTACCTGCGCGCGATGACGGTGCCGACGTCGGTGTTCGCGTCTGCCGCTGACTGGGGCGACCCGGATTTCGGCAAGCGGATCGACCGGGCCGCGCTCGAGCTGGTGCTGCTGATGGAGAGCGGCTTCGCCCGGCAGGTCAGGGAGGAATCGTGGGACAGCTACCAGCACGAGTTCGACGGCGCCGCCGGCCCGGAGTTCTCGGTGGACTTCGACTCGGACATGATGCGGCTGGCGGCCGGGGGATCGGCTAGCTGAGGCTGCCGAGGCTTCGTGCATTACCGCTCGTAATGGTCGGGCGGATTGGTAGCAGCGACATTCTCCAGCGCATGGTGAAAGCCCCTGATAAAGGTCACCATATTGGCCCGCTGCCCCCTTACTGCCACGCGCTGCCTGGTCTAGCATCAGCGCTGAGAGTCCTCATCGCACGAAGGGACAGAATCATGGGCAAGGTAAAGCTGGTCCTGGCTGCCTCCGCCTTCGCGCTGGCGGTGGGCGGGATCGCCGGCCTCGGCACGCACTTCGCGGCCGCCAGCACCCACCACGCGGTCGCTGCGACGATGGTCGAGTACGGCGGCCATGACATCGGGAACGTCACGATCGTTTACCCCTGACCCGTTGAGCACTGAGCACTGAGCACTGAGCGCCTGGCCGTCCGGCCGGGCGCTCTCTGCAGAGCAGCGGCAGAACGCCGGTAAAGGGCATCGCTTTCAGCGCGTCAATTGGCGCTCGGTAAATGGCGGGCCGCAGCGGAGTGGCGCTGCGACGACTCCGGCCGCGCTCCCGCGACCGCGATTGCGCCAGGGGGCTCGGCTCGAGCTGTTCTCTTGCCGTGAGTCGCGTGGGAGCATCGAGGCGTTCGCCGCCGCGCAGGAGGAGATCCGGATGGCTGCACCGGCCGCTGATCCCAAGGACGTGCTGAGGCGCTTCTTCGCGACGCTGAGCACCGGAGACTACGACGCCATCGGGGAGTTCTTCGGCGACGACTCGGTCTGGGCCGTGAACAACGTTGCCGCCGGATACCCGTCGGAGCGCGGGCGCAGGGCCATCATCGATGACTTCCTCAAGCCGGTGCGTACCGGCCTGTTCGAGCCCGGCGACCCGAAGGTGGAAGTTGTGCGCATGGTCGCCGAGGGTGACTGGGTGACGGCCGAGACGATAGCCCGCGGCAGCCTGCGGAACGGCAACGCGTACGAGAACTCCTACGTCTTTGTCGCTCAGGTGAGCGGTGATCAGCTGCTCTACCTGAAGGAGTACATGGACACCGCGTACGCCTTCGAGGTGTCCCGGCCGCAGCCCGGTCAGGCAGCCGGCGACGCCGAGTTCGCCGAGCGGCTACGGCAGCTTGGTCACGAGGCATAACACGTCCGGCCGCAGCCCGCGTGCCATCAAACAGGTTGTGCCACGCCGAGGACGGCCCGTGCTAGGGGCCAGTCTGGGGAATCGAATGTGAGGGAGTCGGCTGCGCGCAGCCCGTGGTCCACGACGCTTTGCAGGGCGCCGGGGTTCCGCTGCTCAGGACCACCGCTATCGTCACCATCGCAGCCGATACCAGCAGCCACATCACGATCATGACCCTCGCCCAGCGCTGCCCGTGCGTTAGCGCGCGCTGCCCGCTGCCCGACCGCCGGGCCCGACGGGCCCGGATCTGCTCGCGGTCGGGCATCGCCTCCCCCGCCGTCAGCTGCGTGAATGTGCCCAGGCGCCCGGCCAGGTCAGGATCCGACGCGGCGAGGTCCGCGAAGATGGCCTGCAACGCGTGCCGGTCCCGTGCGCTCAGGCTCGTCTGCCCGGCCTGCGCGCCCGCATAGTCAGCCCGGCCGGTCCCGCGGCGGAACCGGCCAGCGGAGGGAGTCAAGCGGCGCAGCCGCACCGCAAAGTTGCCAGTCATGAGAAGGACCTCCACCCTTGGTCGCCGCCGTGGCGGGAAACGAGGTAGAGGCCATCAACCCATGATCAAACGCAGGTATCACGCGAGCCTCATCGCGCTATGACACGAAGATATCAGCCGGGCAGCCGCGACGCGAGACCAGCGCACGTGCCTGCACCGTGCAGAACGCACACGTCACCAGGCGTAGCCTTCTCGGCTTCCTCGGCGCAGCGCTCGTGCAGGACAAGTGGGCAGTCATTCCGGTTACCTATGAGTAGCTACCTTGCTACCGCAAGGCTAGAGTGCTGGGATCTGACTTGTTGCTCTGAACAGTGCTCGAATCTATGCCTTTGGCGTGAATGGACACTGCTGGTGGACGGGTAGCAGCAATAACGGATGTACGAGAACTCCTACGTCTTTGTGTC
>JASIGS010000721.1 GCA_030052355.1 Streptosporangiaceae bacterium
TGGCCGATCGCCTTCGCTGACCCGCCGCAGCCGGGCCCGCCGCTCGCGCTGTTCCGCGGCCGCTGCGTGGGCGGCACGACCGCGATCAACACCAAGGTCGCGCTCCGCCCGCACCAGCACGACTACGCCAAGTGGTTCGCCGCTTCCGGCCTCGTCAACGACCAAGGCGAGCCGTTCTCCGAGCCCGACCTGCTGCCCTACCTCGAGCGGGTTGAGCAGCGCCTCGGTGTGCGCGAGCGGCATGACTGGGGCGCGTGCGTGCACACGGTGCTGCCCGGCTTCGCCGCGCTGGGCTGCAGCGTCGAGGCGGTGCGCTCCTACACCGACTACAACTGCATGCGCTGTGGCTCGTGCCTGCAGGGCTGCCCGACCAACGCGGGCAAGAACACACTCAACACCTACCTGCAGCCGCTCCTGGTCGATGGCCGGCTGACGCTGCGCGCGGACTGCACCGCGCGGCGCGTGCTGATCTCCGACGGCGCCGCACCGGAGGCCACCGGCGTGGAGTACGCCGGGCAGGACGGCGAGGCGCATGCCGTCGACGCCGACCTGGTGGTTGTCGCCGCGGGCGCGCTCGGCACGCCGGGCCTGCTCATCCGCTCCGGGCTGGCCGGCCTGCCCGGCGGCGAGCTGATCGGGGCGAACCTCGGCTTCCACCCGGCGCGGCTGGTCGCCGGGCTGTTCGACGAGGTCCAGGACGCGCACATGGTGTACCCGATCACCACGCACTGCATGGAGTTCGCCCGCGACGATGACGGCGGGTTCATCGTGGAGGCCTCGACCATCCAGGACCCGATCGGCTTTGCCACCGGGCTGTGCGACGAACGCGACGTTCCCCTATGGGGTGCGGAGCTGACCGAGGCGGCGCGCTCCTACCGTTACTTCAACTGCCTGCTCACCCTCGTCAACGACGAGAACACGGGCAGGGCGTGGGTCGACGAGGACGGCCAGGACCGGTACTCCTTCGGCTTCAACGCGCGGGAGCAGGACCGGATCGACGCGTCGCTCGCGTTCGCCCGCCGGGTGCTCGAGGCGGCGGGGGCCAAGCGGGTGTACCAGACGCAGGTGCTCAGCACGCACGTGCAGGGCAGCTGCCGGATGGGCAGCGACCCGGCCCGGTCGGTGGTGAACGCACGCGGCGAGTGCCACGCCGTGCGGCGCCTGTTCGTCGGCGACGGCTCGGTGGTGCCGCGGACACTATCGGTCAACCCGTCGCTGACGATCATGGCCCTGGCTACCAGGCTCGCCGACTACCTCGCGGCGGGCGGGCACGGCTACTTCGGCCACACCCAGGCCACCGTCAGTACCACTAGTCCCATTAGTACTACTGGTGGCGATCTGGCGAGCCATGCGGTGTCTGCGCCACAATGACGGCAGCGCTGGCCCGGGACGTCGCCCGAGCCTCGTGATGCTAGCCCGGGGCAGCGTCCCGGGAACCCCGCTAAGACACTCCAAGGGGAGGCCAGATGAGCATCCTGGGTACCAGGGTGATGCGGACCGAGGACCCTCGGCTGCTGACAGTCGGGGGTACCTACGTCGATGACCTGCGCGTGCCCGAACTCGCCCAGGCAGCACGGGCGACGTTCGTGCGGACACCCGTGGCGCACGCCTTGATCAAGGGCATCGACGCTTCCGCAGCTCTCGCCGCGCCGGGAGTCGTCGCCGTCCTGACCGTAGCCGACATGGACGACCTGCCGCCGCCACCGCCGCCACCCGCCGAGGGCGAGGCGCCTCCGGAGGGAGCCCCGCTGCCGCTCATGGGCCCGTGGATGGAACCGCTGCTCGCCATTGACCGGGTGCGTTTCGTCGGCGAGCCGGTTGCGCTCGTGATCACCGACGAGAGCTACCAGGGCGAGGACGCGGCCGAGCTGGTCAACGTCGACTACGAGCCGCTGCCCGCGGTGATTGGCTTCGACCGTGCGCTGTCCGGCGAGTCGCTGCTCTTCCCGGTCACCGGCACGAACGTCGCGCTCACGTCCGGCCCGCCGGCCGACCCCGCGATGTTCGACGGCTGCGACGTCGTGGTCGAGCACACCATCGTGAACCAGCGCCTGGCGCCGGTGCCGATGGAGGGCCGCGCCGCCGCCGTCGCGTGGGAGAACGGGAAGCTGACGGTGTGGGTGAGCACGCAGAACGCGCAGATCACCCGCTTCATCCTGGCAGGAGCGCTCGGCCTGGACCCGGCCGCGATCCGGGTCGTCGCACCCGACGTGGGCGGCGGCTTCGGCGCCAAGATCGGCGCCGACCGGGACGCGCTGGTCGTGGCGTGGGCGGCCAAGCACACCGGCCGCGCGCTGCGCTGGGTGGAGACGCGCAGCGAGAACATGCTCGCGATGACCCACGGCCGCGCCCAGCGGCAGACCGTCAAGATCGGCGGAACGCGGGACGGCCGGGTACTCGCCTACCGGCTGGACATCGTGCAGGACACCGGCGCCTACCCGCGGATGAGCGGCTTCCTGCCGTTCCTGACCGGGCTGATGGCGACGGGCCCGTACGCGATACCGAACGTGACGGCCGCGAACCGGGTCGTGGTGACCAACACCACGCCGATCGCCGCCTACCGCGGTGCCGGACGGCCCGAGGCCACCGCCGCGGTCGAGCGGGCAATGGACCTGTATGCCGCCGAGATCGACAAGGACCCGGCCGAGGTGCGCCGGATCAACCTGATCCCACCCGACCGGTTCCCCTACCAGTCGCCGTGCGGTGCCGTCTACGACACCGGCGAGTACGTCGCGGCGCTCGACAAGGTGCTGGACCAGGCCGACTACGCCGGGCTCAGGGCGGAGCAGGCGCGCCGCCGCGCGAGCGGTGACGTGAAGCAGCTCGGCATCGGCGTGGCCAGCTACGTGGAGATCACCGCGGCGGACGCCAACGCTGGCGAGACCGCACGGGTCGTGGTGCACGACGACGGCACGGCCACCGTGTACACCGGCAGCTCGGCGCACGGGCAGGGCCACCACACGGCGTTCGCCATGCTGGTCAAGTCCGAGCTGGGGATCCCGCTCGAGGACATCACGGTGCTCCACGGCGACACCGACCTGATCCCCGCGGGCGTCGGCACCTACGCGTCCAGGTCACTGCAGCTCGGCGGCTCGGCCGTGCAGAAGGCCTCAGTCGAGGTCAAGGACAAGGCCCGCGAGGTCGCGGCCGACCTGCTCGAGGCTAGCGCCGCCGACCTCGAGCTGGACGTCGACCGTGGCGTCTGGCAGGTCGTCGGCGACCCCGAGACCAGCCGGACGTGGGCCGAGGTATCCGCTCACGCCGGGGCCGACGGCCTGACGGCGGACGTGAACTTCACCGAGGGACAGCCGACGTTCCCGTTCGGTACCCACCTTGCGGTGGTCGAGGTCGACACGGAGACCGGAAA
>JASIGS010000722.1 GCA_030052355.1 Streptosporangiaceae bacterium
CGGCGCCAAGCGTGGACAGCGGTACTGGGTCGAATCACACAGTATCGTGATGTGGTCCTAGTTGACCTGCCTGGGCACGGTGAATCTCCGGCGCCTGACACGGCCAGGCGCCCGATCGCCCAGGCTATGCTCGCGGAGACCGTGGGCTTGCTTGACCAGCTGGGACTGGAGCGCCCGCACGTCGCGGGGAGCTCGCTCGGCGGGCGGGTCGCGCTGGAACTGGCCGTCGCCGGACGCGCGGCCAGCGTTACCGCGTTCTCCCCGGCGGGATTCTGGCGTGCTGACCGGGAACTGACCTACGCACGGGTCGTCAACAAGGCCATGCAGATGGGCGGCAAGCTCATCCGGCCGATGGCCCCCGCCATGGCCCGTAGCACCGCTGGCCGCGCGGTCATCTACGCAGAGATCGTCGCCAGGCCGTCCAGGGTCACCCCCCAGCAGGCCAGCGGGGACATGGAGGCGTTCCTGAAATCCAGCGCCACCATGAACGCCATCCTCGCCGCCGCGGTGCCGTTCACCGGCGTCATTCCCGCCGCGGTCCCGGTGACGATCGCCTGGGGAACGCGCGACCGCCTGCTCCGGCCGTGGCAGGCGCTGGTGGCCATCGAGCGACTGCCGCATGCGCGGCTCGTCATGCTGTCCGGGTGCGGCCACGTCCCGATGACTGATGACCCGAGACGGGTGGCTGACGTGCTGCTGGACGGCAGTGGAATCGAGCAGGGATTCCTCGACGAGCCCGTCGACGTCGGCTTAACGCCGGACCGCCACCACTCAGCCCACTGCCCGCTTGCGGTGAAACGCCACGCCTGCCGCCATACCGCCCGCAACGGCCCCCGCGCCGGCGGCTACCGGCAGGGCGATCATCGTCGCCCGGCGCCCGTCCCTGAACTCGTAAACAGGCCAGCCGCGCCGCCGCGCCTCCCGGCGCAGCCGAGGGTCAGGGTTGACCACGTTCGGGTGCCCGACGAGCATCAGCATCGGAAGGTCGTTCTTGGAGTCGCTGTAGGCGGCGCACCTTGTGAGGTCGAGACCCTCACGCTGCGCCAGGCCCTGGATGGCGGCAGCCTTCGCTTTGCCGTGCATCAGGCCGCCGACCAGTCGCCCGGTGTAGACGCCGTCCGCCGTCTCAGCCACGGTCCCGAGCGCGCCGGTAAGCCCTAGGTTGCGGGCGATGATCTCGGCAAGTTCGATGGGCGTAGCCGTGACCAGCCAGACGCGCTGACCCGCGGCCAGGTAGTGCCGGGTCAGCTCCCTGGCGCCCTCCCAGATCCGGCTGGCTATCGCGTCTTGGTAGATCTCCTCGCCGAGGCGCTTCATGTCGTCGGCGCTCGATCCGGCGACGAACGCAAGGGCGGCCTGCTGGATGGCGTCGATGTGATCGGGGCTCTCGGTGCCGCGGAGCAGGAACGAGAGTTGGCTCCAGAGCATCAGCGCGATGTCCCGGGGGGCGACCATCCTGCGCGCGACCAAGCCGCGCGCGAAATAATAGATCGATGCGCCACGCATGATGGTGTTGTCGACATCGAAGAATGCGCCCGCCGTTGGGTCCGCCGCTCGCCCGATCCTGGCCACTCTGCCAGAACCTCCCGCGAAATACGTCACCGCCATAAATACTCACCTCTCCGCCCCGCCAATGTTAGCGCTTTTTTTGCGAAGACATTGAGCATCGACATGTGCCATGTCACGCCGGTGATGGTGACGAAAAAGTCGCTCACGCACCTCAGCCGAGTGATTCTGGCAACAGGAACCGCTGACGTCACTCGTATGGCAGACGCTGATAGCGAACCGTTCCTCTACTTTTCATGTTGTGCGTCGCGTGTCTGGCTGATGGGTAGCCGGACAGCTAGTCAAATTTGAGCACTCATGTTTTACTAGTCAGGTGAACCCCACGCGACTGTTCATCCTGGGCGCTCTGGCCAAGCACGGTCCGATGTACGGCCACCAGCTGCGCCGCGATGCCCGGCTGGACCGGACCGAGATGTGGTCGGAGGTACGGCCAGGTTCTCTGTACAGCGCGCTGCACCGGCTCGCTGCCGAGGGGCTCATCGAGCCGTTGCGAACTGAGCAGGCCGGCCAGCTGCCGGCCCGCACGGTCTACGGCATCACCGCCGAGGGCACGCGCGAGCTGAGGGTCCTGCGCGCCGAAGCGCTGCAGGCGGTCAGGATCCAGCCCGACCCGGTGGACCTCGCCCTCGCGATGAGCGGCGAGCTCGGCGAGGACACGCTGCGCGGCTACTTCGAAGACCGGGTCCGGGCGCTGACCGCGCAAGCCGCCCAGTTCGATCACAAGCGCGAGCGCGCCTGGCCCGATCAGACGGTTGCCGACGACCTCGTGGTCGAGCACGCACGACTGCGGATTGCGGCCGAGCTCAGCTGGCACCGGGATGTTCTCGACCGGCTCGGCAAGCTGACGGCTGACAGCGAGCAACGCCGGGACGCCAGATGACCGTACGGCCGCTTCGGTATCTCGGCGACCCGGTCCTGCGTACGCCGAGCGACCCGGTTACCAGGTTCGACGGCGCGCTCGCCGCCCTGATCGCGGACCTGCTCGACACCGTACGTGAGCCCGGTCGCGCGGGCCTCGCCGCCAACCAGATCGGCTCGTCGCTTGCGGTATTCGCCTTTAACGTGGACGGACGGCAGGGCTACGTGATCAATCCGCGGATCGTCGAGCTCGACGGGAGCCTCGACGGGCCTGAGGCATGCCTGTCCATACCCGGCATCGCAGCCGAGCGACACCGGGCCGCCTGCGCCGTCGTCGAGGGCGTGGACCTGCGGCAGGAGCCGGTGACCGTCGCCGGGACGGGCGAGCTCGCGAGGACCCTGCAGCACGAGACCGACCACCTGCGGGGCGAGCTGTTCATCGACGCACTCGAAGGCACCGAAAGGCGGCAGGTCATGCGGCTGATCTACCAGCGCCAGCTGACGGCCACGGCTCAGCACTAGGTCGGCGGGACACCCCTCAGCGCAGCGACCGCCGGTAGCGGACTTCCGTCAGCCGGAAACCGCGGCTGTCGTCGTCCTTGACTGCTCCGTCCGGCTGGAAGCCTGCCGCTTCGTAGAAGCGCCGCGCTCTGGCGTTGGCGTCAAGCACCCACAGCATGGCCTGCTGGTAGCCGGCCTGCGTCAGGCCCGCGAGCGAAGCGGCCATGAGCGCGCGGCCGTAGCCCTTGCCCCAGGCGCAGGGCGCGAGGTAGATCGCGTAAACCTCGCCCACGCCGCCGTCCGCGTCGTCGTCCCTGGTCGGGCCGATGTGCGCGAAGCCCACGATCGTTCCGTCGTCGTGCGTCGCGACCAGCGTCCCGCTGCGAGGCCAGTCCGCGTCCCGCACGGACCGCCGCCTGCCCTCCACCCGGGTGGCTGGATCAAGCCCGTCAAGGTAGTCCTGCGGCACGGCGCCGCGGTAGGCCGCCTGCCACGACCGGACATGCATGACGGCGATCTGCTCGGCGTCGTCGATGTGAGCGGCCCGTATCTCCACCGGCCCGACGGTAGCAGCCAGAGTGTCCGGCTCGTTCCAGGCAAAAGCGCTAGTCAAGACGGCGGCGGCCAGCGAAGCCGTGCGCCAGCTTGTGATACCAGCCCAGTTCCGGCTCGTTCTCGAGCCAGCAGAGCAGGACCGGCTCGCCGTCGATCTCGGACGGGAAGTCCAGCAGCAGCGGGGCGATGTTCTTGACCTCTAGGCCCTGCGCGGGGAACCAGCCAACCAGTTCGGAGAGCTTCGCCTGGTAGCCCTTGGCCTCCGGCAGGCCGCCGAGCGGTGAGCTCATCCCCGCCGCCAGCGCGGACTGGACCTCGATCAGGTTGGCGCGCACCTCGATCAGCTCGACCGCGTGGGTGAGCACGGCCGGCATGAGCCCGCGGGCCTGCCCGACCGTGAACGCCTTATCCATAGCGGAAGCCTGCCCGAATCCTGTGGCTGCGTCCACTTCGGCAGGACCGTGGCGGGTTCGGCCGGCTTATTTCGGAGCGCTGCTAAGGCCTCACCCACGCAGCGGGCGGAACAGGTTGCACAATAGAAACAGCACAACCAGAATATGCTGAACGCCTATCCAGTAACGCCCCCGACGCTACTTCTGCCCGCTCCGTTAAGGTCGGCGGGATTTAGCAGAAAGTTGGAAGTCCGATTATTGCCTCCGGAATAGTGCTGGACGGTCGGTCCTTAGGGTGCGGTGATGAGCGCGACTTCGCTGCTTGATTGGCGCCGCCGGGTCGCCGCGATATACGCGGCCATCCGGGCGGAGCAGGATCCGGCCGCGGCGCACCGGGCGTGGCAAGCCGCTAGGAACGAGTTGCTGGCGACGCATCCGCAGTCACCGATCCCGGCGGAGCGGCGGACTGCTTTCGGCGGCGTGCCGGTGGCTCCTTACGACCCGGCGCTCAGGTTCACGGCGCTGTTGGACACCGACGTCGCATCCACGCGGATCGAGATGGACACGGGCACGGATGGCATCGTTCCGTTCGAGCGCGCCGGAGTTGTGCACCTCACGGGCGTGGGCGACCTCGACGTCTGGTGGCTGGCCAGTTACGGCGGCGGGATCTTCGTGCCAATCCGCGACACTCGGACCGATGGCGCTACGTACCCGGGCGGCCGCTATGTCATCGACACCGCCAAGGGCGCCGATCTCGGCGGCGACGACGGCTTCCTGGTCATCGACCTCAACTTCGCGTACAACCCGTCGTGTGCCTACGACCCCGCGTGGGCCTGCCCGCTGGCACCGCCCGGCAACACCGTGCCGGTCGCCGTCGATGCCGGGGAGATGATGCCCGGAGACTTGCAGGGCTAGCGACCGAGTTCTGGCGCCAGCAGCTCGGCGATCTGCGCGGCGTTCAGCGCGGCTCCCTTGCGCAGGTTGTCGGCACAGACGAAGAGGTCGAGCGCGTGCGGATCGTCCATGCTCCTGCGCACCCTGCCGACCCACGTCGGGTCGGTGCCCGCGATGTCAGCCGGCGTCGGGTACTCGGCGCGCTCCGGATCGTCGGCGAGCACTACGCCAGGCGCCTCGCGCAGCACCCGCTGGGCGTGCTCGCGCGTCACCTCGCCGTCGAAGACCGCGTGCAGGGCGAGCGAGTGTCCGATGACCACCGGGACGCGCGCGCACGTGGCCGTCACCTTCAGGTCAGGCATGCCGAGGATCTTGCGGGTCTCGTTGCGGATCTTCAGCTCCTCAGACGACCAGCCCTCGTCGCGCAGCGAGCCGGCCCACGGAACCACGTTCATGGCCAGTGGCGCGCCGAACGGGCCGGGGTCGCCGACGGCGGCGCGCACGTCACCAGGCCGCTGCCCCAGGCTGCGGTTCCCGCCTACCTTGCTCAGCTGGTCGTACAGCGCGTCGGTGCCGGCCTGGCCGGCACCCGAGGCGGCCTGGTACGAGGCGGCGACGAGCTCGCGCAGCCCGAACGCGCGGTGCAACGCGGCTATCGCCACGATCATGGCAAGCGTCGTGCAGTTCGGGACGGAGATGATTCCCTTCGGCCGGTCACTCGCCGCGGCCGGGTTCACCTCGGGCACCACGAGCGGGACCAGCGGATCCATCCGGAACGCGCCGGACTTGTCGATGACCACCACGCCGCGCTGTGCCGCCACCGGGGCCCACTGCGCCGATACCTCGTCGGGGACGTCGAACATCGCCAGGTCCACGCCGTCGAAGACGTCCGCGGACAGTTCCCTGACCTCGACGTCCTCGCCGCGCACCGGGAGCTTCCTGCCCGCCGACCTGGCGGATGCGACGAGCCGGACCTCACCCCAGACGTCAGCGCGCTCCGACACGATGTCACGCATCACGGTGCCGACGGCGCCGGTGGCACCGACGATTGCCAGCACCGGCCTGGCAGCGCTCACCGTCCGGTGCCGCCGTAGACGATCGCCGTCTCCTGGCCGTCGCCGAGGTCGAACGCGTCGTGCGCCGCAGAAACCGCCAGCTTGACGTCGTTCTGATCGACGACTACCGAGATGCGGATCTCCGAGGTCGAGATCATCTCGATGTTGACGCCGGCCTCAGCCAGCGCGCCGAAGAAGGTCGCGCTCACGCCCGGGTGCGAGCGCATGCCCGCGCCGATGAGCGACACCTTGCCGATCCTGTCGTCGTACAGCAGGGAGTCGAAGCCCACCTCGTCCTGAAGCTGACGCAGCGAGGCGATGGCCTGGTGCCCGTCATCGCGAGGCAGCGTGAAGGAGATGTCGGTGCGACCGGTGGCCGCTGCCGAGATGTTCTGCACGATCATGTCGATGTTGATGCCGGCATCTGCGATGGCGCGGAAGATCCTGGCTGCCTCGCCGACCTTGTCAGGGACACCGACGACGGTGATCTTCGCCTCTTTCGTGTCCTGCGCGATGCCGGAGATGATCGCCTGTTCCATCGCCTCGCCTTCCGCCGCGATCGTGTCGGTGACCCAGGTGCCTGGCCTGTTGCTGAACGAAGACCGCACGTGGATGGGAATCTTGTACCGGCGCGCGTACTCGACACAGCGAAGCATCAGCACCTTGGCGCCGCAGGCCGCCATCTCCAGCATCTCCTCGTAGGAGATGCGGGGAAGCTGACGCGCGCCGGGAACGATCCGCGGGTCGGCCGTGAAGATGCCGTCCACGTCAGTGTAGATCTCGCAGAAGTCCGCGCCGAGTGCCGCCGCCAGTGCCACGGCCGTGGTGTCGGATGCCCCCCGGCCGAGAGTGGTGATGTCCTTGGTGGTCTGCGACACGCCCTGGAACCCGGCCACGATCGGGATCGCGCCGTCATCGAGCGCGGCCTGGATCCGGCCCGGCGTGATGTCGATGATGCGGGCCCGGCCGTGGGTGGAATCGGTGATGACCCCGGCCTGCGAGCCGGTGAACGAGCGGGCCTCCAGGCCAAGGTTGGCGATCGCCATGGCCAGCAGCGCCATCGAGATCCGCTCGCCAGCCGTGAGCAGCATGTCAAGCTCGCGCCCCGGCGGGTTCGGGCTCACCTGGTCGGCCAGGTCCCTGAGCTCGTCGGTCGTGTCACCCATCGCCGAAACCACGACGACCACGCGGTTCCCTGCCTTGCGGGTGGCGACGATGCGCTGAGCGACCCGCTTGACGCCGTCGGCGTCGGCGACCGAGGATCCACCGTACTTCTGCACGACAAGCGCCACGGCTGTCCTCGCACCTCCGTCTGGCTATCGCTGCGAACAGGCCACCCCCACTGGCTGCCGCCGAGTCTACCGATCGGCGCGCCCTCCTAGCGCGTCGCGGGCTCCTCCGCCACGTCCAGCCGGGCATGCGCGACCACGGAGTGCAGGGCCCGCAGCACAGCGCCGCCGTGTGTGCCCCAGTGGCTCACGTAGGAGTACTGCCACCACCACAGGGCCTCCGATATCTGGCCGGCCTCGTGGTGCTTGAGGCCATGGACGAGGTCAGCGGCGATGGCCGCCAGGTCGTCAGATATACGGAACGGGATGGCGACGGAGTCTGCGAACGGATCAAAGACTTCCGCGTACTCATCGACGGATCCCAGCCGGGCGGCGAGGCCGGTTCGCAGCGTATCCAGGTCCACCTCGGGATCGGCGCCGACGTCGGGCTCCCAGTTGCTCGGCAGGATCACGTCTTTGCTCGCGCCCAGCTGGGCGCCGGCCAGCATGACCTGCGACACCTCAAGCAGCAGCAGAGGGACCGTCTCGCCAGCACTCTCACCGCGCACCACGGCGGTCAGGCCGTCCAGGAAGTCCCTTGCGTGCATGGCGACCCGGTCTGCTAGCGAGCGCCACTCCTCGGCTGGCTGACCGGGCTCACCGTCAGAGACCCCGTCACGCTGCGGCGGAACTTGCTGGTCAGACATCGAGCAGCCTCCGTCCTTCGAACGCCCGTCCCAGCGTGACTTCGTCGGCGTACTCGAGTTCCCCGCCCACCGGCAGGCCGCTTGCAGGCCGGGTGACGCGCAGCCCGAGCGGCTTGATCATCCGGGCCAGGTAGGTCGCGGTCGCCTCGCCCTCCAGGTTGGGGTCGGTCGCGAGGATGATCTCGGTGATGGTGCCGTCGGCCAGCCTGGACATCAGTTCCCTGATTCGCAGGTTCTCGGGCCCGACACCGTCTATCGGGCTGATAGCGCCGCCGAGCACGTGGTACCTGCCGCGGTACTCGCGGATTTTCTCGATCGCGGCAACGTCCTTGGGCTCCTCGACCACGCAGATCACTGAGGGATCCCGTCGCGTGTCCCGGCAGATACGGCATTCGTCGTCCTCGGCGACGTTCCCGCAAACACGGCAGAACTTCACCCGCTCGATCACGTCGACCAGCAGGGTGGCAAGCCGCCGCACGGCGCTCGGATCCGCTGTCAGCAGGTAGAACGCGATGCGCTGCGCGCCCTTGGGGCCTACTCCCGGCAGCTGGCCAAGTTCTTCGATGAGGTCCTGGACGACGCCCTCGTACACCTCGGGCTCGCCTCAGCTGTCGCGGTCGTCGACCGCGTCGCTCTCGTCCTCGTCGTCCTCGTCCTCGTCGTCCTCATCCTCGTCGTCCTCGTCCGTGGCTCCTGGCACTCCCGGCAGACCGGGCATGCCGCCGGTCAGCCCGGCCAGGCCCGATATGTCCGGCATCCCGGGCAGCGTGCCGAGCCCGGCCGCCAGCGGGCCCATCGTCTCCTCCTGGAGGTCGTCCACGCCCTGGCAGGCGTCCCGGTAAGCCGCGAGGATCAGGTCCGACAGTGTCTGCGCCGTCTCCTCCGGGTTAGACACGTCGATGGCTGCTGCCGAGATCGACAGGTCGACCAGCTCACCCTGGCCGTTGACGGTCGCCGTCACCAGCCCTCCACCCGCGGTGCCTTCCACCTCGGCGTCGGCGAGTTCCTGCTGCGCGTTCATCAGCTGACTCTGCATCGCTGCGGCTGCCGCCAGCAGCTGCTGCATGTCCAGCTCGCCACCGGGCTCCACTCGGTCTCCTTGATGTCTGCCACCTGCGCTCACCGCGCCGTGGGCCGTCTCGCTTACCGCCTCGCAGCCTCGCCGTCCGTGCCCGGCCGGGTTCAGTCGCTTATGCCGAGCCTACGGCTTTGGTGGTGGGGTGGCATCTACCGGCTCGCTTCACCCGTCGCTCTCTTCGATCACGGTGCCGCCCAGCTCGCGCTCGATCAGGCTTGTACCGGTCAGGGCGTCGGCCGCGCCGTGCTCGTCCGGACCGGGACCGGATCTGGCCGGGGGCTCATCAGGCGCCGCGCCCCGGTCCGTCCGCCGCCGCGCAGCGCCCGGCTGCGAGCTCCGGCCGCCGTTTCCTGGCTGCGCCATGTCCGGCTCGGCTCCGGAGACGGCAGTCGCGGCGGGGAGTGGCGTTCCCCTCGTTATATCTGCGCTACCTGCGCCGGCAGCCAGCACGGTCGTCCTGACCTGGGGTTTTATACCGAACAACGCGTCTAGGGCTGTCAGCAGGTCCTTGTCATACCCGCCGGTCTGGAAGCCGCGCGCGAACCCGGCCTGGGCAAAGGCCAGGGTCAGCACCCCGTCAGCGAACGACTCGACGGCGGCGTTGCTGAGCTGTATCGACGCCACCCTGCGCTCGCGCTGGAC
>JASIGS010000723.1 GCA_030052355.1 Streptosporangiaceae bacterium
TGAGGCCGGAATCGGGTTCTCCGAGGTGTCGGCGCACCGCGCGACGCTCGAAGAGGCCTACATGGAGATGACCAGGGACGTGGTGGAATTCCGCGGCCAGCCTGCAGTTGGCCGCGTGGACACGCCAGACCCCGACGGCCTGACCCCCGAGAAGGAGGCAACGCCATGAGCACGATGGCGCCCTACCGCGCCACGCAGCAGGCGGGACGCGACGGCTTCTGGCAGCTCGTGCACGCGGAGTGGACCAAGTTCAGGACGGTGCGCGGCTGGGTCATCGCCGTCATCGTCGCCGCCGTGCTGATCGACGCGCTCGGACTGCTCCTGGTGGACAACGGCGCGAACAGCTGCAGCGGCTCCTGCGGTGTAAGCCACGTGCCGATCGGGCCCGGCGGCGAAGCGGTGGTCGACACGTTCTACTACGTCCGCCAGCCGCTGTCCGGTGATGGCAGCCTGACCGTCCGGGTGACGTCGCTGACGGGCGAGTACGAGCCTCAGGGTGGTGGCTTTGTCGGCCCGAACACGCCTGCGTTGAAACGAGGCCTCATGCCGTGGTCCAAGGCCGGGATCATCATCACGCAGAACACCAGCCAGGGATCCGCCTACGCCGCGGTGATGGTCACCGGCCAGCACGGCGTGCAGATGCAGTACGACTACACCGGCGACGTGGCCGGCCTGCCGGGTCGGGTATCCGCAGCGTCGCCCCGCTGGCTGCGGCTGACCCGCTCTGGCGACACGATCACGGGGTATGACTCAGCCGACGGACGGCACTGGACGAAGATCGGAACCGTGCAGCTGTCCGGGTTGGCAGGGACCGTGCAAGCTGGCATGTTCACTGCCTCTCCGGCTGACTTCCAGGCCAACTTCCCGTCCTACGCGCAGACCGGCGGGGGTGACTGGCCCAGCGTGGCGACCGGCGTCTTCGACCACGTCGGCCTGCGCGGCGGGCAGCCAGGAGGCACGTGGGCCGGCCAGCTGGTCGGCGCGAACGAGCTGGATTACAGCCAGCCGCTCGTCCCCATCCGCGGGACCCACCGCAGCCGCGCGGTCGGCCCGAAGATCGGTTTCCGGCAGGCAGGCGGCCGGTTCACGGTCATCGGCAGCGGCGACATCGCCCCCGCCGTCGGCGGGGGTGTGAACACCAACTACCCAACGGGAACCATTGCCGACCACCTGGTCGCGGTCATCTTCGGGCTGATCGTGCTCACGGTCATCGGCGCCATGTTCATGACCACCGAGTACCGGCGGGGCATGATCCGCGTGACGCTGGCAGCCAGTCCCCGGCGCGGTCGCGTGCTGGCGGCCAAGGCCGTCGTGATCGGCCTGGTCTCGTTCGTGCTGGGCGCGGCCGCCGCCGCCGTGGCGGTCATCGCCGGTCTGGCGATATCGCGCAGCCGCGGCGTGTACGTGCTGCCGGTCGGCTGGCCGACCGCACTGGAGGTCATCGTCGGCGTCGGTGCGCTGCTCGCGGTGGCCGCGATCCTCGCTGTCGCGGTCGGCACGATACTGCGTCGCAGCGTGGTGGCCGTGGCCACGGTGATCGCGGTCTTCGTACTGCCCTACATACTGGGCGCCACGTCGGTGGTAGCGCCTGGCGTATCGGAGTGGATGTTCCGGGTCACTCCCATCGCCGCGTTCGCCGTCGAGCAGAGCGTGCCGGCCTACCCCCAGGTCGTCGGCCAGTACGGGCCGCCTGAGTACTTCGCGCTGGCGCCCTGGGCCGGCCTGCTGGTGCTGTGCGGGTACGCGGCAGCGGCGCTCACGGCTGCGTACCTGCTGCTGCGGCGGAGGGATGCGTGATGAGCCAGACAGCAACCGTGACCGGCCGGTATGCGCCGCTGCCGGCAACCGCAACCCGGGCCTGGCTGGACGTGCTGCGGGCGGAGTGGACCAAGGTGCGCACCGTGCCGGAGACCGGGTGGCTGGTTGCTGCCACCGCCGTGCTGACCATCGCGGTCAGCACGGCGGTCATGGCGGTGTCCAGGTGCGCGCCGGGCGCGTCGTGCACCCCCGACACGACCAAGCTCAGCCTGATCGGCGTCGAGGCAAGCCAGGCCGTCGTCGCGATCCTGGCGGTGCTGGCGATCACGAGCGAGTACAGCACCGGGATGATCCGGACCACGTTCACCGCGATGCCGCGGCGGTTCGGCGTGCTGGCCGCCAAGGCCGCGGTGCTGACCGGCCTGGTTCTCCCGGCCGCGATCATTGGCGTGGCGGGGTGCCTGCTCGCCGGGCGTGAGATGCTGCCCGGCCGGGGCTTCACCGCGGCCCGCGGCTTCGCGCTGCTGTCCCTGGCGCACGATCCCACGCTGCGCGCTGCCGGTGGCTCGGTGCTGTACCTGGTGCTGACCGGGCTGCTGTCCCTGGCCGTCGCGACGATGGTGCGCGACTCGGCCGTGGCGACGGGGGCGGTGCTCGGCTTGCTCTACCTCGCGCCGATCCTCGCGGCGTTCGTCGGCAACCCGGTCTGGCAGCGCCGGATCGAGCGATACGGGCCCACGAGTGCGGGCCTGACCATCCAGAACACGACCGCGGGCCATCTTCCCATCGGCCCGTGGGGCGGCATGGCCGTCCTCGCTATCTGGGCCGCGGCCGCGCTGCTGGCCGCCGGGCTGCTCTTGCGCTACCGAGACGCCTGAGAAGACATCGTTATCCGGGACCTGTGAACCTCCGGGCCGCCTATGACCGGCCCGGAGGTTCACGCC
>JASIGS010000724.1 GCA_030052355.1 Streptosporangiaceae bacterium
GGCGTCCGTCTGCTGGTCCTGGGCGGTGAGGTCTGCCAGGCAGGGCTGGCCGCCAGGCTCGCGCGACAAGGCTCGGAGGTGTGGAACACCTATGGTCCGACCGAGGCCACGGTGGTGTCCTGCGCGGCGCAGTTGTGCGACGGCGCACCGGTGCGGATCGGGCTGCCGTTAGACGGATGGAGTCTGGCGGTGATCGACCCCGCGAGCGGGCAACCGGTGGGCTGGGGGGAGTCGGGCGAGCTCGTAGTCGGCGGCGCCGGGGTGGCGCGCTACCTGGACTCCGAGCGGGACGCGGTGGAATTCCGGCCGCTGGAGGCGCTCGGCTGGGATCGGGCCTACCACACCGGTGACCTAGTCCGAGCCGACCCCGAGGGCCTGACCTATCTCGGCCGGGCCGACGCGCAGGTGAAGATCCGCGGCTACCGGATCGAGCCGAGCGAGATCGAAGCGGTACTCATGCAGCTGCCCGGGATCGGGCTGGCGGCCGTCACGACCTACGAGCCACAGCCGGGCGTCGTGGAACTGGCCGGGTACTACACCGTCCGGGACAGGGCTGCGGCCCCGGACCGGCGGGCCATGCACGACTACCTGCGTAACCACCTGCCGCGCCACATGATGCCTGGCTACCTGGCAGAGCTGTCGGCCATACCGCTGCTGCCGGGTGGCAAGGCCGACCGCGGGCACCTGCCGAGGCCGACAAGCTCAGACCGCCTCCAGGTCAGCCAGTCCCATGTCGCGCCGGCCACGCCCGGCGAGAACGCGCTCGCCGAGGCGCTGGCCGAACTCCTGGGACTCGAGCACGTGTCAGTGGACAGCCAGTTCTTCGACGACCTGGGACTGAGCTCCCTGCATGTCGCTCACTTCTGCGCCTTAGCCAGGGAACGAGATGACGCGCCGCCGCTGTCGGTTAAGGACGTCTATCAGCATCCGACCGTCCGCAGCCTGGCCGCCGCAGTCACGAAGCCACCTCCAACTCCCGGCCGGTCCGCTGACCGCCCTGGACCCGCGGCGCCACGGCCCGGCACCGAGCACTACGTGGCGTGCGGGACACTGCAGCTGCTGGGATTCCTTGCCTCGGTTCTCCTCGGCTCGGCGATCCTGGTCGCAGGCTTCAGCTGGATTTCCGGCAGCGCTGGCTGGGCGGACCTCTACCTGCGGTCGCTGTGCTTCGGCGCCGGGGTCTTCCTCCTGCTCTGCAGCCTGCCCATCCTGGTCAAGTGGACCCTGATAGGCCGCTGGAAGCCCGAGGAGATCAAGGTCTGGAGCTTCCCCTACGTGCGCTTCTGGCTGGTGAAAACCCTGGTCCAGGCCAATCCGATGGTGCTGTTCACTGGTTCGCCCCTCTACCCCATGTACCTGAGGGCGCTAGGGGCCAAAATCGGCCGCCGTGTCGTCATCTTCTCTAGGACGGTGCCGGTCTGCACCGACACGCTCACCATCGGCGACGACGCTGTGGTCCGGAGGGAGTCGTCGTTCACCGGGTACCGGGCCGTCGACGGCCTCATCCAGACCGGCCCGGTCAGCATCGGCCGGGAGGCTCTCATCGGCGAACACACCGTCCTGGACATCGGCACGTCGGTGGGCGACAGGTCCCAGCTCGGGCACACCTCATCGCTGTACGAATTCCAGGCAGTGCCGGGCGGCCAGCGCTGGCACGGATCCCCCGCACAGCCCACCGACGTGGACTACCGCGGCGTCGAACCGGTCCCCTCCGGCCCGCTGCGCAGGATAGCCCACGGCACCCTGCAGTTGCTCGGCCTGATCTTCGTGGCAATGCCGCTGGCGATCGGCGCTGCGGTGGCGGCGCTCACCAAGCTGCCGGAGGTGTACGACCTGTCCCGTCTCGGCGCGGGAGGGGTCAGGCTGGCGAGCTTCTATCAGGATGGGCTGATCGTCTCGACCGTGTTGTTCTGCGGCTCGATCCTGCTGGGGGCCGCCATCGTGGTGACGGTTCCGCGCATTTTGCGCGGCCTCATTACGCCAGGAAAGGCTTACCCGCTTTACGGCCTGCACCACTGGGTGCACCGCACCATCCGGAGCCTCACCAACGTCGGGTTCTACCTCGAGCTCACCGGCGACAGCTCTTACGTGGTGCATTACCTGCGGGCTATCGGTTACCGGATGCCCGACTTCGAGCAAACCGGCTCCAACTTCGGTGCCGACCTCGAGCATGAGACGCCGTTCCTGGTCGAAATCGGGCGCGGCACGATCGTTGCCGACGGTGCCACGTTCATCGACGCCGACTATTCCAGCACGTCGTTCCGGGTGAGGCCGCTGGCGATCGGGCCCGCTAATTTCCTCGGAAACGCGGTCGCCTACCCCGTCGGCGCGCGGACCGGCGAGAACTGCATGATCGCCACCAAGGCCATGGTGCCCCTGGACGGGCCGGTCCGGGCCAACACCGGGCTGCTCGGCTCGCCCTGCTTCGAGATCCCCCGGTCAGTGACCAGCGACCCGCGCTTCGACCGCCTCAGGACCGGTAGGGTGTTCCGGCACCGGCTCCGGGCCAAGAACAGGCACAACCTCGCCACCATGGGGCTGTTCCTCGCCGTGCGCTGGGCATACACCTTCGTCGTCACGCTGTTCGCCATCGCGACGTGGGAGCTCTACCGCGGCAACCACGTGTTTGTGCTCGCCGGATTCACCGTCGCGACGCTGGTCTTCAGCTTCGCGTACTTCATCACCGTCGAGCGGGCGCTGATGCGCTTCCGGTCCCTGCGGCCGCAGTACTGCTCTATCTACGACCCGTACTTCTGGTGGCACGAGCGCTACTGGAAGCTGCTGGCGCCGCTCGTCGGCATGTTCAACGGCACCCCATTCAAGAGCCCGGTCTGGCGCCTGCTCGGCGTCCGGATCGGCCGACGCGTCTTCGACGATGGGTGTTCCATCCCCGAGCGGACGCTGGTGACGATCGGGAACCACTGCACGCTCAACGCAGGTTCCGTCATCCAGTGCCATTCGATGGAGGACGGCATTTTCAAAGCCGACCGCACCATCTTGGAAGACGGCTGCACGCTCGGCACAGGAGTCCTCGTCCACTACGGCGTCACTGTGGGCGAGGGCGCACAGCTCCGGCTCGACTCCTTCCTGATGAAGGGGGAAAAGGTGCCATCTGGCGAATGCTGGGGCGGCAATCCGGCGCGCGCTACGCAGTAGCCGGACGCCCCAGCTGGGCGTCACGGCCGAGGAGACCGCCCGCGCCGGCCAGCAGCGGTCGCACTGCCCTGGCCACCGCGGCCGCGACCTCGGCGGCCGGCAGCGCCGTGGAGTCGACGACCAGGTCCGCCGCCGCCTGCATCCAGGGCCGGGCCGCCGCGTACCCGGGCAGGTGGTCGAGCCGCCACTGGCACGCCTCGCGCTCGACCTCGTCCGTCTTGATCCGCTGCGCCAGCACGTCGGCGTCAGCGTCCAGCAGCACGTGGAAAACCGGCAGCGACAGCCGGCTGAATCCGGCGGCAAGCTCGCGCCAGTAGCTCTCGACCAGCACGGACTGCACGGCGATCAGGTGCTGGCCGGTCAGGTCGGCTATCTCGCGCGCCGCGACGGGCACCAGCGTCCGGAACGGCGGGAGTTGCTGGAAGTCGGTGAACTCCAGGTCGCTCAAGTTCGCCCTGAGCATGTAGCCGACCCACTCGGGGTCGAACAGCCTGGCACCGGGCAGCAGCAAGGCCAGCTCCCTGGCCGTGCTGGTCTTACCGGCGCCGAACGTGCCGTTCAGCCAGATGATCACCCTGGCGCGCGCTCAGAACTCGTACTGGACGGCGGCGCGCTCGCGCAGCATGGGGTTGACCAGCCGGCTCACGATCTCCCGGTGCGCGGGGTCGTCCCGGTAGGCCACGTAGCTCGCGACGTCGTCGAAGTCGGCGACGACGGCGAAGTTGAAGTTGCCTTCGTTGATGCCTATGTCCGGGCCCGCGCGGTAGGAGCGCAGGCCCGAGAGCGTCGGGCCGAGTGCGGTCAGCTCGTCGACCAGCTGCCGCACCTTCTCGGGGGTGGCTTCGCCAGTCCACGCCATCAGCACCACGTGCCTGATCATCGCCATCCTCTCGTCAAGCCATACCTAGTCCGTCAGGACCAGGCAAGCATCGTCAGCGGATCGGTCAGCATCGCGCCCACATCACGCAGCACTGCTGAGCCTAGGTCCCCATCCACGATCCGGTGGTCGAACGACAGCGCCAGCGTGCACACCTGGCGCACGGCCAGCTGTCCGCCGACTACCCAAGGCGCGTCCTTGACCTGGCCGAACGCCAGGATCGCCGCCTCACCAGGAGTCAGGATCGGCGTCCCGGTGTCGACGCCGAACACGCCAACGTTGGTGATGGTGATCGTGCCACCGGACAGGTCGGCTGGTGTCGCCTTGCCCGCGCGCGCGGTGTCGGTCAGCTGGTT
>JASIGS010000725.1 GCA_030052355.1 Streptosporangiaceae bacterium
ACTGAAGGTTTACGCCCCGTTAACTGTTACAGCGGGCACGTAGCTGCGGGATTGCGCCGCGCACGATACTCCCCCGCCTGGGCAGCCACGCCCCGGGCGAGCTGTCCGGTCACCCGGGTCGACTGGCGCGTCGCCGCAGGTGTCAGGCGGCGGCCACCGGGCCGAGCTCGACACCAGCGAGCTCACCGTAGATGAGGAAGCGGAACGGATCCTGAAGCTGGTGACGCTCCATCAGCCGGTAGAGCGCCTCCGTGCGCAGCCGCGCTAGGCCGGCGTGCTCCGGGTGCATGACCAGGCCCGCGCTGGCGATCTCGAGCGCGAGCGCCGCGTCACGCTGAGCGAGCAGGGTCTGCGCCGCCGCCGCGAACTGCTCAGGCCTGCCGCCCGCCAGCAGGTCGAGCGCGGCTGCCCGGTCGGCAGGCCCGATCGGCTCAAGGCCCTGGCCGTCGGGCTGCCAGTACCCGGAATGTTGGTGGTGGAGCCGCTGCACGAAGTGCTCGCGGATGACCAGATAGGGTCCGACCGCGGCCGGATGATCCCGCAGTGTGTCCGGGAGCACGCCCGCGTCGAGCACCTGCGCCAGGGTCTGCCCGGCGCGGATGCGGTCAACCGAGTCGTCGCGCAGCTCGGTGAGGGCGGCGAGCAGTCCGGGAACGGTCTGGGCAGTGAACAGCTCAGTGAGCACCGGATGGCCGTGCACGAGCACGCGCGGGCTGAGCTCGGCGATGAGCCGCATCGTATCCAGCAGCCCGTCCGGCGATCCCTCGGCGAAGAACGGCGCGCCGAGGTACGGCATCATCACGTCCCCGGCGAACAGCACGCCGCTGCCCGGCAGGTAGACCATCAGTGCGTCGCTGGTCTCCCCGCCTGTCGTCGGGTAGAGGACGAACTCGATGTCGCCGATCGCCATCGGGGTGATGCTGGCGACGGCCTGGTCAACGGCTATCGCTTCAAAGGTGGGGTTCGCGCCGTTGCCGAAGCCGGCGTCGCTTCCGGTGAAGTAACGGAACGGGAACGCGTTTCCCCGCTGCCGCTGCAGCTCGGCCTGGAACCGCGCTTGCGCTACTACCCGAGTCGCCGGGCCGGCGAGCGCGCGGATCCCGCCGGTGTGGTCGAAGTGCGCGTGTGTCAGTACCAGGTGGCTGACATCTTTGGCGTCGATGCCAGCGTCTGCGAGAGCAGCACGGACGCGGTGCTCGGCCGTGCCGGCGTCGATAGCCACGACACCGTCGCCGGCAGTGACGAACGCGAAGTCGCCGAAGTCGTAGCCGTGCGCGACCCGGACTCCCGGCGCCACCTCTTCGATAGCCGGCGAGCTCATGTGGAAGCCATCGGCAGCGTTCATCCAGGCACCGCCGAACTCCAGTCGCGCCTGCGCCGGCGCTGAGGACAGGCCCGACTTCTGTGCCGCCTGCACCGCCAGTTCGTGCCTGCCCGCGGCTTCGTAAGCCGCGGCCAGCCCGTGGTAGACCGCGCGGATCATGGCGCTCGGGAACTGGTGGCGGACGGCCAGGACGAACTCAAGGTCGGCGATCGCCTGCTCGGCGCGTCCTGCGCCGGCCGGGAGGCCCGCTAGCGCCAGGCCGCGGTAGTACTGGGCTGGCCCTAGGTCCTTGCTTGCCGCCTCGTCCAGCCTGGCCAGACCTGCCGGAATGTCCGCGCCGGAGCGCACCTGGAAATAGCCGGCCAGCGCCAGCGGCAGCACCTGGTCTGGCTGGCTGGTGGCCACCTTCTCGAAATAGCGGTATCCCTCTTGATCCGCACCCGTCGCGGCCAGCACGGTTGCAAGGGTGACCAGCGTTACCCTGTCCGCGCCGGGCCAGGCCGCAGCCACTTTCAGTGCTTCGACCGTGCGGTCCGTGACGATTTGGTGTGACATCGCGGTGCGGCCTCCTCAGTCGCTGCCTTGCAGGCCCGGACAGTCAGATGCTCTGTCGTTAAGTTGAGAAAGTCAAGTTCTAGGATTCAAAATTCAACCGAACTGCTTGCTAGAGTGGCGGGGTGCGCAGTTATGGGGAGTACTGCTCGATCGCCAAGGCGCTCGATGTCGTGGGCGACCGGTGGAGCCTGCTGATCATCCGGGAGCTCCTCATCCGCGGCGGCTGCCGCTATACCGACCTGAAGGACGGCCTGCCGGGAATCGCGACGAACCTGCTGTCCGACCGGATCCGGGAGCTCGAGTCGGCGGGCCTGATCTGGCGGGAAGCCGCTCCGCCTCCCGTCGCGGCCACGCTGTTCCACCTGACCGAGGCGGGCGCGGAACTGCTGCCGGTCCTGGAAGCGATCGGGAGGTGGGGTGTCAGGTACATGATGAACCCCGCCGACGGCGACCAGTTCCGTGGCCACTGGTTCGCCTTCCCGGCCTCGTTCTTCCTGCACGATCGGGATCCCGGCGGTCCGCATGTCTCGATCGAGCTCCGCGCCGCCGGCAGCCCCGCAGTCATCGAGGTATCCGCCGGATCGATTCGCACGCGCCCGGGAACTGCGGCCGCCCCGGACGTCGTCCTCACCGGCGAGCCCCGCGTCATCCTCGCGCTGTTCGCGGGTGCCATCTCCATGGCCCAGGCGGCTGATCTCGGGCTGGCGTTCGCCGGCGACGTCAGCGCGCTGGAGCGCGTCTTGCCGCGCGCAGCGGACGCGGCCGGCAGCGAGGCCGGCAGCAGCGTCAGGGGAACCCATGCCTGATCAGCCTGGGGTGGGTGCTCAGTGAGGTCGCCGTCGGGGTCAGTGCCGGAACCGGGGCCGGCTGCCGGACGTGTTCTGTCTGTGGCGCTGACAAACCGCAGACTCGGGATGGCCCGGCTGAGCGGGCCACGGTGAGCGGCTGGCGCGCCCGGTTCGAGCGCTTCCTGCAGCGACCGGGCACCCTTGATCTGAGGCCCTATCAGCAGCTGCTGCCGGAGATCGCCGGGCACGAGCCGCGCCTGCAGGCGCTGGCCGACGGCGATCTCGCCACCGCCGCGCGGGCGGCCCGTGACGACGCCGAGATCTGCGCCTGCGGCCGGGAGGCGGCGCGGCGCGGACTCGGCGAGCGGCCCTACGACGTCCAGGTGCTCGGGGCCCTGGCGATGCTGTCCGGACGGGTGGCCGAGATGGCGACCGGCGAAGGCAAGACGCTGTCCGGCGCGCTCGCCGCGGCAGGTTACGCGCTCCGCGGCCGGTCGGTGCACGTGATGTCGGTCAACGACTATCTGGCACGGCGGGACGCCGAGTGGATGCGGCCGGTCTATGACCTGCTGGGCGTCACTGTCGGCTGGCTGGGTCAGGCCTCGTCCGCCGGGCAGCGACGGCGCGCCTATGCCGCGCAGGTTACCTACGGGGCGGTGAGCGAGATCGGTTTCGACGTGCTGCGCGACCGGCTCTGCACCGGCACTGCCGACCTCGTGGCGGGCGCACCCGACGTGGTGCTGATCGACGAGGCCGACTCGGTCCTGGTCGACGAGGCCCAGGTTCCGCTTGTCCTGGCCGGCGCGGCGGATCTCGCAGACGCCAGCCGGGACATGGCTCTCGTTGTTGCCGGGCTGATCCCCGGCAAGGACTACGAGACCGACGAAGACGCTCGCAATGTCTACCTGACGAGCACGGGAACGCGGGTCGCGGAACGGGCTCTCGGGAACATCGACCTGTACAGCGGCGAGCACACGGACATGCTCACCCGGCTTAATGTCGCCCTGCACGCCGAAGCGCTCTTGCACCGCGACGTCGACTACATCGTCCGGGACGGCCGGGTGCAGCTCATCAACCCCTCCAGGGGGCGGGTAGCCCGGCTCCAGCGCTGGCCGGACGGCCTGCACGCCGCGGTCGAGGCGAAGGAGGGAGTGGCTGCCAGCGAGAGCGGCGAGATCCTGGACAGCATCACGATCCAGTCCCTGGTCGGCCGGTACCGGGACGTCTGCGGCATGACCGGTACCGCCGTGGCGGTCGGCGAGCAGCTGCGGGAGTTCTACGAACTGGAGGTCGTCGTGATCCCGCCGAACCGCCCGCTCGTGCGCATCGACGAGCCCGACCGGCTGTACGCCACGTCCAGGGAGAAAGAGCTAGCGATCGCCGAGGAGGTGACGGGGTCCCACGCCACCGGCCGGCCGATCCTCATCGGCACTCTCGATGTCGCCGAGTCCGAGCGGCTCGCCGCGGCGCTGGGCCGCGGCGGCGTGCCGTGCACCGTGCTGAACGCCAAGAACGACGCGCAGGAGGCCGCCGTCATCGCGGAGGCCGGGGCCTACGGCGCCGTCACCGTGTCCACGCAGATGGCTGGCCGCGGCACGGACATCCGGCTGGGCGGCACCGGCGGAGACCGGGATCAGATCGCCGCGCTAGGCGGCCTGCTGGTCATCGGCACCGGCAGGCACACCAGCAGCAGGCTTGACGACCAGCTCCGCGGCCGCTCCGGGCGCCAGGGCGACCCGGGTGGCTCCGTGTTCTTCGCCAGTCTCGAAGACGAGCTCGTCGTCCAGTACGCGCCCGAGGCGGAGCCAGACGACGCGCTGGGACCCGGCCCGATCCTGGATGCCGCCGCCCACCAGACCGTCGGACACGCGCAGCGCGTGGCCGAGGGCGTCAACCTGGAGATCCACCGCAACACGTGGCGCTACAACGAGCTTGTCGAACGTCAGCGAGCCATTGTGCTGGCGAGCCGGGACGAGCTGCTGCGCACCGATGCGGCCTTGTCACGAATGGGCCGGCAGTATCCCGAGCGCATGGCTGAGCTGAGCCCGGTCGTGCCCGCCGACATCCTCGCCGACGCCGCGCGCCAGGTCGCCCTCATCTGCCTGGACCAGGGCTGGGCCGACCACATGGCCTACCTGGCGGAGGTGCGCGAGGGCATTCACCTGCGCGGGCTCGCGCGCGCCATCGACCCGCTGAACGAGTTCCATAAGGAGGCGGTCCGCGCCTTCAACAGCCTGCTCGACGACGTGGCGAACCGGTGCGCGGAGACGTTCAGGACAATCCCGATCACCGCCGACGGCGCTGACCTCGAGGCGGCCGGCCTGAAGCGGCCCACGGCCACCTGGACCTACCTGGTGCACGACAACCCGTTCGGCACCGACATCGACAGGGCCATCAGGAGCGTGGGGCGCTGGCTCCGTGGCGGTAAGTCGCGTTAGAGGCTCGCCGTTGCGCCGTTGACCCGGCGGCCGCATGCTGGGCGTCAGCGGCGGGCTGGCCGTAACGATCCCGTATCGCTGGCTTCGTAGCCTGGCGTGCGGGGGATCGATCGCGTGGTACGGGAGAGCAACATGGCGCAGCAGCTGGCTGACCGCGGCGCGGCTGACCCGGCGGCGGCAGCGGCGCGGCGGCTCCGCGGGAGCCGGGTGGCCTGGTCGCTGCTCGTCCTGACGGCCGCGCTGCTGGCAGCCGGCCTGGTGCTCGCGCTGTCCGGCGGCGAGACGTGGAACTCCAGGCTGGCCGTCATTCCGGTCGAGCTGGCGCTGGC
>JASIGS010000726.1 GCA_030052355.1 Streptosporangiaceae bacterium
GCCCGCCAAGGCCAACGGCAAGCCTGGCGAGGGCGACGACGACTGGTGGACCGAGTAAGCAGCACCCGCCGGCCATAAACCGAAACGGCCCCCGGCTCATGCCGGGGGCCGTTTCGCGCCTCAGGAGGCAGCCGTCTGACCGCCGTCGACGACCACGACCTGCCCCGTCATGTAGGACGACGCCTCGCAGGCCAGGAAGACGGCGGCACCGGTCATCTCTTCGGCGGTCCCCCATCGCTGCATCGGCACCGACGCGACCGTGGCCGGGCCGGCCATCGCGTCCTGCCAGAGGTTCTTGTTCAGGTCGGTCGCGGTCCAGCCCGGGCACAGCGCGTTCACCCGGACGCCGTGTGCCGCCCACTCGACCGCAAGCGACTTGGTCAGCGAGATCAACCCGGCCTTCGCCGCCCCGTAGGGAGTCAGCAGTGGCGCCGCCGCGACGCCCGCCACCGAGGCCACGTTGATCACCGATCCGCGGCCGCGATCGAGCAGGTGCCCGGCGAACGCGTGGCAGACATAGACGGCCGAACTCAGGTTCAGCTGGATCAGCTTGTCCCAGCCCGACAGGCGCAGGTCGCGGAACGGCACCATGAAGTTCGACCCGCCAGCGTTGTTGACCACGACGTCGACGTAGCCGAGCTTGTCTATAGCCGCCGCTGCCGCGTCGGCGACCGCGTCGTAGCTGGTCACGTCCGCTGGGATGACGTAGGCGGCGCGGCCGACGGCGGTGATGGACTCGGCGGTCTCGGCGAGCCCGTCAGCGCTGCGCGCGACGAGCGCGACGTCTGCCCCGGCCTCCGCGAGGGCCACCGCGATGGCCCTGCCGATCCCGCGCGACGCGCCCGTCACGAACGCCGTCTTGCCGGTTAGGTCGAACATGCCCACGGCTAGTCCTTCCAGTTGGTAGGGAGCGGAAATGCGGCCGGGTTCAGCCGGCGCACGATCTCATCGAGCACGATGCGAACGTATCGCTCCCCCACCCACAGGTGCCTGGCGCCGGGCACGCCGATCACCTGCGCCTGCGGTACCGCCGCGAACCGCAGCCTCGCCTCGTCGGGGCGCAGGTAGTCGTCAAGCTCAGGGACGAGGGCGAGCAGCGGCTTGCCCGAGCGCGCCCAGGCATCCAGATCGGCGTCGTTCGCCCGGCGCAGCGGCGGCGACAGCAGGATCGCACCGTCGACTCGCGCGTCGTTCCCCCACTTGAGCGCCAGTTCGGTGCCGAAAGACCAGCCGAGCAGCCACAGCCGGGGCAGACCGAGGTCCGCCGCGTAGCCGATCGCCGCGGCCACGTCATGGCGTTCGGTCTCCCCCTCGCCGAACTGTCCGTCGCTGGTGCCGCGCGCCGACGACGCGCCCCTGGTGTTGAACCGCAGCACGGCCAGGTCAGCGAGCGCGGGCAGCCGGTAGGACGCCTTGCGCAGCACGTGGCTGTCCATCATGCCGCCGTGCGTCGGCAGCGGGTGCAGGCCGATCAGGGTCGCCACCGGAGGGCGGCTGACCGGCAGCGCGAGCTCGCCCACCAGATTCAGCCCGTCCGCCGTGCGCAGTGCGATGTCCTCGCGCTTGGCCGGCAGGACCGTGCTCGCGGTTATCTCTGTCACGTTGTGCTGTCCGGGGGGACGACCCCCCGGGCCCCCCGCGAGGGCCTACGGGGCCGGCGCTGCCAGCAGGAGGTGTGCCAGTGCCTGCGCTCGGCCACCCCGGGGGTGTAAGCGGGCCACGCCACGATGTGCGCGGTCCCAGGCACGAGCTCCTGGTCGCAGCCGGGACAGCGGTACGTCTTGGTGGCCGCGGCGCCCGGAACGTGCCGGACGATCCACTCGCCGTCGGGCCACAACTCGGTGCGCGGCGGACCGAGCCTGACCTCCTGGTCATGATCCTGCGTGGCCGCGGCGCGTTTGTCACCGCCGGACCCGCCGCGCCTCGGCTTGCTCGGGGCGTCCGGCGGCAGCCGCCGCGCCTTCCTCGGGCTCATCGGGTCCGCCAGCTTCATCAGGCTTTGTCGCCGAACCCGCTGCCGCCGAACCCGAGCGATGCCATGGCGTGCTCGGCCAGTAGCGGCGGCGGTGCGAAGGCCGGGTCGCCGTAGTCCGCGTGCATGGCCCGCAGCACGTCGAGCGCGTGCTGCGGGCCCTCCTTGTCCAGCAGCTCGAACGGGCCCTGCGGGTACCCGCAGCCAAGCGTCATGGCCGCGTCCACGTCCGCGGCGGAGGCGTACCGGTCTTGCACCATCCGGACGGCGTCGGCCAGGTGCGGATACAGCAGCGCCCCGACCAGGTAGCCGGGCCGGTCCGGCGCGTGCACCGCGCGCAAGCCGAGCCTGCCTGCGAGCGCCCCCGCGGCCGCCACCGCTGCGCCCGAACTGACCGGAGTCCTTATGACCTCGGCGAGGCCCGAGCCGGTGAGGTGCAGTCCGACCGCCTGGCCGGCCCGGCCGGCGGCCAGCGCCGCTGGCAGCACGGCCCGCTCCGGTGCCGCCGCGATCACGACGAGATCGCTCGGATGGGCGGCGTTCCTCGTCACGTTGATCCCGGCCGCGGCGATGGCGCTGGCCAGCTCGGTCTCTGCGGAGTCGCCCGATCCGACCAGCGTCACGGTGGCCGGGACCGCAACGGGCTCGTTCCCCCCATCGTCAGCGTCGCGAGCGGCCGGGTACTCGTAGAAGCCGCGACCCGCCTTGCGACCTGTCCTGCCGGCGTCGGTCAGCCGCCGCAGCAGCGGCGCGGGCGTGTACCGGGAGCCACCGAACTCCGCGTGCAGGACCTCGAGGACGGACAGTGATGTGTCCAGGCCGATGAGGTCGAGCAGCGCGAGCGGGCCCATCGGCAGGCCGATGCCATCGGTGGCGGCGGTGTCGATGTCCGCAGCGCTCGCGTAACCGCGCTCGAGCAGCCCGACGGCGTGGTTCAGGTACGGCAGGAGCAGCGCGTTGGCGACGAACCCAGCCCGGTCGCCGACCTGGACCGGCGTCTTGCCGAGCCGCCTGGCGACGTCGGCCGTCTGCGCGGACAGACCGTCCCGGCTCAGCACCGTGGAGACCACCTCGACCAGGCGCATCACTGGCGCGGGGTTGAAGAAGTGCATCCCCACGACCCGCTCGGGATGCCGGGTAGCGGCGGCGATGGCGGTCACCGACAGTGACGAGGTGTTGGTCGCCAGGATGACCTCAGGACCGCAGACCCTGTCCAGCTCAGCGAAGACCTGACGCTTGATCTCAGCGCGCTCAGGCACGACCTCGATCGCCAGGTCCGCGGCGGCTGCCGCACCGAATCCGGCGGCCGGGCGCACCCGCGCGAGGATGTCGGCCTGCTCGCGCTCGGTCAGCTTGCCGCGGCTCACCGCCTTGGCCAGTGACCCTTCCAGCGTGGCCATGCCGCGGCTCAGGGCCGCCGAGTCGATCTCGACCGCCACGACGGAGATACCGGACCTGGCGAACACCTCGGCTATGCCCGCCCCCATGGTGCCCATTCCGATGATCGCTGCCTCGCGAATCTCCATGGCGGCGACATTACATTCGGCGCGTTCGCCTGCTGGCAGCGGCTGCCCCGCCGGCGTCGCCGGCCGGCGGTTGCGTGCCCGCGGAACCGGTGGCAGCGTAACGGCCATGCCGGCTCGCCTGGTTCACGTGGTCGTTGATGCAGCCGATCCCGCTGCGCTGGCGCGGTT
>JASIGS010000727.1 GCA_030052355.1 Streptosporangiaceae bacterium
GTCGCAGCGTTCTGCTGGTAGAGCCACTGCCAGTCGGCGGAGCTGCCGTAGAACTGTTCGGCGATCCCGGACAGCGTGTTGCCGGGCTGGACCTGATAGGTCCGGTCCGAGGTGGTTGCCGCGTCGAGGGTGGCTCGCACGGTCTTCGGGGACTGCGTCCAGTGCGTCGTGCGCCCGGCGGACGCCGCGTGGACTGCGGAAGTCGTCGTCGCCGCGTTCGCGGTGCCCTGGAGCTGAGGCGCGACTATCGCGCCGACGATCGCGATGACGGGCGTGGCCTTGGCTGCCTTGCCTGCGATCTTTTCTGCTTTAGACGGGGCGGCGTGGCGGCCCCGCTTCCTGAACTTTACGGACTTGCGGTTGTTGCGGACTGAAGCCACTAGTCTCCCAGGTTGGCTTGTCGCCCCTTACTGGCCTGTTATCTGCGCGGCAGCAGCCCCGCACAGGCGTTCGGCGGCCTGGCCCGGTCATACTAGTGAACTTCATCCTGTTTGTCACTTTTAAGCAATCTAAAGAGCTCTTTACAACTCATTACGATCTTTATAACTTTATAAACTCCTAACGCTGATAGTCCGATTCCATGGGGTTTGCTGAGTATCTGCTTGGCGTGGGCATGCTCTCGCCCGGTGCCGGAGTACACGTGCAAACGGGCACGGTGAAGAGCCCGGAGGAAGTGGCCAGTCTTAGCGGCCCGCTACCGGGCCAGCCGGATCAGCCGCGCGTCGCCTTTTCGGACACCGGCATGACGTCGGGCAGCTCAAGGGCCGCTGCGGACAGTTCGTAGCCTGCTCGCCTTGCCAGGTCGGCGTAGACGGCCGAGCCGTCGGCCCGCACGCTGGCGTCAGCCTGCGCGTACCGCCGGGCGGCGGGCACGCCGCCCGCCATGACCGGCTCGGCGTAGTCGAAGTAGTACTTCAGCTTTGCTTCGGTCCCCGACGGCCGGACCACGATCCGGTAGTGGTCGCTGGCGAACTGGAGCACGTTGCGGGACGCTTTCTCGCCCTCCGTGAGCTGGCCGGTGACACCGTCAATCAGGAAGTCGCTGCGGCTGATGACCGGCTCGGTGCCGATGTGCTGCAGCGGACGCTCCCGCAGTGACCGCATGACCTCCTTGATCGTCTCCGCCCCGTCGGCACCGAGCAGCACCAGCGACCGGCCGTACTCAATGTGCACGCCCACCCGGTCGAACACGTCCATCAGGTAGTCCCACAGCGTGCGCCCCGAGCTGCGCATCAGCACGTGCAGGTGGGCGATGATGTATGCACCCGAGGCAGCGTCCTTGTCGCGCAGGTCTGTCGTGGTCAGGTAGCCGTGGCTCTCCTCCGAAGCGAGCACGAGCGGCACGGGCTGCGTCGACGACTCCTCGAGTTCGTCGAGCAGTTGCCCGACAAACTTGAACCCGATCATCAGGTCGTCGGTTACCTGGACGCCGGACCCGAGCGAGGCGATCGTCCGCAGCACCCGGCTGGTCGCCACCGTCGTGATCAGCTCTCCGGCCAGCTTTGGCCCGGCTGGGTCGGCGATCAGGAAGTACGCGATGATCGCGCCGATCTGGTTGCCGGTCAGGTGCTGCCAGGAACCATCGGGCAGCTTCACTTCGACGCCCAGCCTGTCCGCGTCCGGGTCGGTGGACAGCACTAGTTCGGCTCTGACCGAGCGGGCGAACTCGATCGCCGGCTCGGCGACACCGGGGATCTCCGGGTTGGGCGAGCGCAGCGGGATCGACGCGAACGACCCGTCCGGGTACTGATCGCGCGGCGTGTGCACCTGGTACCCGGCCTCGGTCAGGGTCTCCCCCACGCTCGCCAGGCCGGTGCCGCACAGCGGCGTGTAGACGACCGGCACCGCAGACCGCTGCGCCAGCGAGGACGCGCAGATCTGAGCATCCCGTGACACGTACATGCTGATGTACTTGCGATGCACGGCGCCGGCGATCTCCGCCGCCGCGCCGAGGTGCTCGTCGATCAGCTTCTCGATGTCGGCCGGAAGCTGCACCTGCTCGACGGCGCTGGCCAGGTTGGAGTCGTCGGGCGGGCAGTACTGGCCGCCGGTCGGCGTGTAGACCTTGAAGCCGTTGTCGTCCGGGTGGTTGTGTGAGGCCGACACGTTCAGTCCGCCCGCGGCACCCAGCTCGCGGATCGCGAACGACAACTCCGGCGTCGGCATGTACGCCTCAGCGTCTTTGGGCGCTGTCATGCACGTCTCGAACCCGTACACCGCGTAGATCTGGCAAGCCAGCAGCGCCAGGCTGCGGGAGCTGGTGCCGAGCAGCGACAGGTCCGGCCCCATGAACTCAAGCAGCCTGTTGATGTCGGTGAACACCCTGGTGTCGTTGGCCACCACGACCAGCCTGCTGGCGGCCACGTCATCCGGCGCCGCCTGCTGCCGGAGAAACTCGCAGTGCCCGGCCACGGTCAGCGCCAGGGTCCTGGGGTTGATGCGGTTCGGCCCGATCCCGACCCGGCCGCGCCGGCCGCCGGTGCCGAACGGTATATCGACCCGGAACGAGTCGACGATCAGCTCCACCGGCGCACGCTCGGCGAACTTCCGCAGCTCGGGGCCGCTGACGAAGGGCTGGTCAGACTCGAGCCAGCTGCGCAGGGTACCGGCAGCGGCGGCGCCGCCGTTCGGCTGACTTGCTATCTCCTCAAGCCTGCGGCTGAGGTCAGGATCGGTCATTGCTCCCCGCATGATGTGGCCGCATGATGTGGGCACGCAGGACTTCTGCGATAGCCCACCATAGTGCCGGGACGCGGGTGCACTGCCGACTCCCCCGGGCGATTTCGGCCCTCGCCTCGTTAACATCGGGTTCATGCGCGACCTGATCACGTCCGGTGACAAGGTCTATTTCACCGAGCGCGGCGAGACCAAGGGCGATCTGGCCGGCTACTACACCCGGGTCGGTGAGCCGCTGCTGCGAGTCATGGGCGGCCGGCCGGTGCTGCTCCAGCGCTTCCCCGAGGGGGCCGGCGGCCCGTCGTTCTTCCAGAAGCGGGTGCCGAAGAACGCGCCGGGCTGGCTGCAGACCACGGTCGTGGAAACGCCCAACGGCACAACCTCGCAGGCGCTGGTGGCCGCCGATCTCGATCACGTGCTCTGGGCGGTGAACCTCGGCTGCCTCGGCTTTCACGTCTGGCCTTACCTGGCCAGCGATCCCGAGCACGCCGACGAGCTGCGGATCGACCTGGACCCGACGCCAGGCATCGACTTCAGCCACATCCAGGCGGCCGCGGCTGAGCTGCGGACCCTGCTGGCAGAGGCCGGGGTGACCGGCTACCCGAAGACGACGGGCAACCGCGGCCTGCATGTTTACGTCAGGCTGGCCCCGCGCTGGGATTCCTACCAGGTGCGCAGCGCCGCGGTGGCGATCGCCCGCGAGCTGGAGCGGCGCCGCCCGGATTTGATCACCGCGGCCTGGTGGAAGGAGGAACGCGGCCAGCGCGTCTTCGTCGACTTCAACCAGAACGCGCCGCACAAGACCGTGTTCGGCGCCTGGTCGGTCCGGGCCAGGCCGGGGGCGCAGGTGTCCGCGCCGGTCAGCTGGGACGAGGTCGGCGACATCCACCCCGACCAGTTCACGATCGCCTCCGT
>JASIGS010000728.1 GCA_030052355.1 Streptosporangiaceae bacterium
GGTTGCCAGCTGAAGTGGCGTAGCTGGTGGTAGTGCACACCTCGGGCAGCCCTGCGGGAGCATCGTCAACGACGACCGGCTGCGCGCCGGAGTTGTAGTAAGTGGTCGTTGTGCTGGTCTGCCAGGTTCCCGAGGCCAGCAGCCGCCGTGTCCTGGCCTGCTCCTGGGCGAGCATGTTGGCGGTGAGAGTGCCTAGGCCGCTCGTCGACGGGGGTGTCATGGATGCTGTCTGGTTGTAAGTCCACGGCCCGCTGATCTGCTCGGAGTCCGGGCTGCCGCCGGCCTCGGTATAGGTGTCGGTCTCCAGCACCTGCCCGGCCAGGTAGTCGTAGTCGTTGTAGGAGTCGCCGAGTGAATCGGTGACCTGTGTGGTAGTGGTCCCGCCGGAGCCGTTCGCATCCCCGTACATGCCGCGCATGTACCAGGTCATCGTCTCGGTGACCGGGTCCGGCGACACTCCAGTCGTGGTCTCCACCTGCAGGTAGCCGCGGAACTGATCCCAGGTCCGCCACGCGGACGGCATAGCCGGGTTCTCGTCCTGGTGCCAGCCAGCCCCGCCCAAGTAGGTGTAGTCGGTGACCTGCACCGGTGACCCAATACCGGTACCGTCAGACTCGGTAACCGCAGACACCGTGTAGGCGTTGAACCAGTCCATGCTGTCAGGGTCGCCCGGCGGCGCCCAGTACTGCGGGTAGCAGGCCAGTGTGTTCGTCGGCGCGTCGGCGTCGGTGATGTTTCCGCCGCTGCCCTGGGTGCACGCCGGCGGATTGTAGGTGACAGCGATGGCCCCGCCGGTCTCGGTCGTGATCCCTGTGAGGCGCGGCCGCCACAGCTCGGGCTCCGATGTCCCGCTCACCCGGTTGTTCATCATCGTTACCGAGAACGTCGTCGGCGGCAGAGACACCGCGGTGCCGTCCTCGCCTGTCCTGGTGATCGACGTGAGCGCCATCACCGCCGTGCTCTGGCCCGTGGCGGTCAGGAACTGCTGGGCCAGCGCCCAGCTGTCGACGTCGTTGTAGGTGCCCGACGACTGCGAGGCGAGGACCTCGGTGGTGATCGAGGTCGTCCGCTCTTCGGAGAAGAAGGTCGGCGAGGCGTTGTCGCAGGACGTGTCGCCGGATGCGCAGATCTGGTCCGTTGGCACATCGGGGTAGTTGGTGCTGTTTACCGTCGCGCAGCTGGACGCCGTGCAGCGCGGCGAAGAGCCGATCACGACCTGGTCGGCCGGCAGCACGGCCGGGCTCGCGGCGGCGTCCGACAGGTGCCAGCCGTACTCAAAATCGGTCAGGTACCCGTCGCGCACGTAGGAGGTCAGCGTGCCGGCACCCGTTGCCCCTCCGCGCATGTAGTAATTGGTTTCTGTCGCGTACTGGTACACGGTCAGGTTGTTGTCGGGGTCGACGACGTAGTCGAGGTTCCACCGGTAGGGCAGCTGCGCCCACGACGACGTGCCGGACGAGGAGCTGTAACACAGGTCGGTGGAATCCGGGCAGTAGACCGGCACGTTCCACGTCGAGTTGGTGGTCAGCGAGGACGAGTCGTCGCCGGGCACGTGGTCAGCGCCGAAGTAGTACTTGGTCCCGTCTGTTGTCGTCACGACCCAGTACTCGTCGGAGTAGGCGCCGCTGATCCCGTTCGCCCCGTTGGTCATCAGCTGCACCTGGGTGCCATCGTCGTTCTGCAGGTGCCAGGTCCCCGGGCCCGAGCCGATCAGAATACTGGAATGGCCGTCGAGTGACAGTGTCGCGTTCCACCCGTCCCAGCACTCATCCCCTGCCTCCGCAGCGGTCGCGGAGCTGTCTTGCGAGCATGGTTCGAAGGACTGCTCGATGAACCCAGGCGAGTAGGTCCAGCCGTCGCCGAGCTGCGAGCCCTGCGGGTTCTGCGCCGAGGTCTCCCCGTCGATGGTCTGCGATGAGTACGACAAGTTCATCGACGGAGCCGTGCCGCCGAGGGACGGCGGGAGGGTGATCGGGTAGTTGTAGCTGAATCCGCCGTTCTGGACGACCCAGCTGCCTTCCGGATTCAGTGAGGTGGCCGCGTAAGTGCCCTGCGCGCCGCCCGGCGTCGACACTGCAGCAAGTACCACCGCACCGCCAGCAGCGCTCGACAGCGCCGGCGCGAGCGACGTTTGGCCGCCGGCACTCAGCGACGTGGTCGTAGCCGGGGCGCCGAGTTGTATCTGGGCTGAGAGGGACCCCTTGCCGTTGTTCACTGTCGGGATGGGCCGCTCGGTGCGGCACCTCGCCGCACGGGGGTCGGTTTCGGCACAGGCGGGCAGTTCCACCAGCTTGAGCCGGGACCCCCACGAGCCGCCGTAGTTCTGGGCAAAGCGCGAATAGTTAAGCCGCACCGTGACCGGGCCCGACCCGGTTCCGGATACCCGCATCACCACACCGCTCACCCGGTCCGCCGTGGCGACACTGCGCGAGGCCACGTCGACCGTGACGCTGCTGGGCCGCGCGCGGGTGCTCGCCGCCTCCACCGACACCGGCAGGTTCCCGGCCGGCTGCTGCCCCGAGAGCAGCCGCTGCGTTGTGCCGGTCAGCCTTCCGACTCGGACCGTCGCGTCCTCTGTCAGCGTCGCCGTACCCAAGCCAGACGGCCACCATTGCTTGGCCGGGCCGCGGTATACCCGCGCCGCTACCCCGCCGGGCTCCCGCGGCGCCCGGCGCTTTATCGCCGCCCGGGCCAACGCTCCCGCGTCAGCAGGCAGCGAGTGGCCTGCGACCGATGCTGTCGCCTGGAGCTTGCGCGGCTTCCAGAGCTTGCCGCGGTACACCGGCGGATGGTAGGCGGGCTTGGTACCCGCGACACGCGGCGTGCTAGCCGCGACCGCGGGGACCGCCTGGCCCGCTAATGCGATCACCAGGCT
>JASIGS010000729.1 GCA_030052355.1 Streptosporangiaceae bacterium
CGTTGCTTGACCGGCCCCAGGACACGACGCGCCGGAACAAGTACCTGGCGACCTCGTCCGGCGACAGCCGGCGCTGGCCACGGAAGGTGCACGTGACGCCGTACTCGTTCTCCAGCCCGAAGATCCGCCTGTCCATCGCGCTACCAGTCGACGGCTATGTACTTGGTCTCGGTGAACTCGAGCAAGCCGTCGTGAGCACCCTCGCGGCCGATGCCGGACTGCTTGACGCCGCCGAACGGTGCTGCCGGATCCGACACCACGCCCCTGTTCACTCCGATCATCCCGGCCTCTAGCGCCTCGGCCACCTGCAGGCAGCGGCGCAGGTCCTGGCTGTACAGGTAGGAGACGAGGCCGTACTCGGTGTTGTTCGCCAGGGCGATCGCCTCGTCCTGGCTGGCGAACCTGACGATCGGCGCCACTGGTCCGAAGATCTCCTCGGCCAGGATGCCCGCTCCCGCCGGCACGCCGTCGAGCACCGTCGGCTCGTAGAAGTAGCCCTTGCGGTCAGGAGCGTGGCCACCGGTCAGCACGGCCGCGCCGTCCTGCGTCGCGGAATCCACCAGGTCTGCGACCTTGGACCGCGTGTCGGCGTTCACCAGCGGTCCGAGATCGACCCCGTCGTCGAGGCCGGGCCCGACCTTCAGGCCAGCCATCCGCGCCGTCAGCTTGGCGGAGAACTCACCGGCGACCCGCTCGTGCACGTAGAACCTGTTCGCCGCGGTGCAGGCCTCGCCGCCGTTACGCATCTTCGCCACCATCGCGCCGTCCACCGCGGCATCGATGTCGGCGTCGTCGAAGACGAGGAAGGGCGCATTGCCGCCGAGTTCCATCGAGCAGTTCGTCACCGTGGTGGCAGCCTGCTTCAGCAGCAGACGGCCAACCTCCGTCGATCCGGTGAACGACAGCTTGCGTACCCGCGGGTCGGCCAGCATGGCCTCGGTCAGCGGTCCCGACTTGGTGGTCGTCAGCACGTTCACCACACCGTCGGGGACTCCGGCCTCCGCCAGGATGGCAGCCACCGCGAGCGCGGTCAGCGGCGTCTCCTTGGCCGGCTTGAGCACCACCGTGCAGCCAGCGGCGAGCGCGGGGCCGATCTTGCGCGTGGCCATCGCGGCCGGGAAGTTCCACGGCGTGATCAGCACGCTGACGCCGACCGGCTGGCGGATCGCCATGATCCGGTTCGTCCCGGCTGGCGCGATGGTCAGCGAGCCGTCGATCCTGACGGCCTCCTCGGCGTACCAGCGGAAGAACTCCGCCGAGTACAGCGCCTCGCTGCGAGCGTCCCTGAGCGCCTTGCCGTTCTCCAGCACCATCAGCCTGGCGAGCTGCTCGGATCGCTGGGTCATGAGCTCGAACGCGCGCCGGAGGACTTCCGCGCGCTGCCGGGGCGGCGTCGCTGCCCACTTCGGCAGCGCCGCCGCGGCCGCGCCTACCGCGTCGAGCGCATCCTCGGGGCTGGCGTCGGCTATTTCGGTGAGCGCGTCCTCGGTCGCCGGGTTGATGACCGGCAGCGTGCCGGCCCGTCCGGTCGACCACTGCCCGCCGATGAGCAGCCCGGTGGGCGCGTCGATCCCCGCGAGTGTCGCCAGGTCAGCTGCCACGTTCTCCTCCTGCCATCGGGGTCCGGGGTGCCCCGGGCCGATGCAATCTCGACACTACCAACGCGCCGCAATGCCCAGCGCTATCCGGAACCCTCGGCCTCCGGCGCGCTCCCGTTGCCGCTCGGGGCCGCGGTGCCGTCGTCCCCGGGTGCCGGTTTTGCCTCCTCCAGCAGCGTCTCCAGGCGCGGCCCCACGAGCCGACGAAATGCCCGGTGTGTCCGGCTACGGTCGAGCAGCGCCGCCTCAAGCTGGTCAGCCGTGAAGGCTTCTGAGCCGTTGCCATCGCCCTGGCCGGCCAGCGACGCGATCGTTACCCGCATCGCCTCGACCAGCGACATGGACGGGGAGTAACGCTCCTTGAGCACCGCCGCGACCCGGTCCGCCGGGCCGCCCATGACCACGAAGCCGTGTTCCTCGGCGACCGAGCCCTCGAATGTGATCCGGTACAGCTGGTCGTCGTCGACAGTCGCGCCGACCTCGGCGACCACGATCTCGACCTCGTACGGCTTGCTGCTGTCGGTGAACAGGGCACCAAGCAGCTGCGCGTACCAGTCGGCCAGGCCTCGCGCGGTGACATCGCGGCGGTCGTAGGTGAACCCGGTCAGGTCTGCCTGCCGGACACCGGCCTTGCGCAGGGTCTCGAACTCGTTGTAGCGGCCGACGGCGGCGAAGGCGATCCGGTCGTAGAGCTCACTGAACTTGCGCAGCGCCCGGTACGCGTTCGGCGCGACCAGCAGGATGCCGGCGTCGCAGCTGATCACGACGCCACTGCGGATCTGCGCGATGCGCTTGCGCGCGTAGTCCGACTTATCTTTCATCACCTGTTCAGGTGAGACGTAGAACGGCATCGACACCGCAGGCGCTTCCTTACCTCAAGTGGGGGCGGGGACCAAGCTCAGGATGTGGCCGGCCGGAGCGGGGCCGCCGGGCCGTCGGGCAGCTGCATGCGCTCGGCCACGACAGCTTCCGCGTACTGGCCGGCCTCCTCGTCGGTCAGCCGGTGGTAGCCGTCGGCGGTGACCGTAGCGACCACCGGGTAGATGCGGCGCGAGGTGTCAGGACCTCCCGTGGCCGAGTCGTCGTCGGCCGCGTCGTACAGCGCCTGCATCATCAAGAGCACCGCGTCCTGCACGCTCATGCCGTCGCGGTACAGCTTCTTCAGCGAGCCGCGGGCGAACACCGACCCCGATCCGACGGTAAAGAACCGCTGCTCCTCGTACTTGCCGCCGGTCGGGTCGAAGCTGTAAATGCGGCTCTGCCCGGTGTGCTCGTCGTAGCCGGCCAGCAGCGGGACGGCGACTAGGCCCTGCATCGCAGCACCCAGGTTCGCGCGGACGAGCCCGGCCAGCCGGTTTGCCTTGCCCTCGAGCGACAGCGACCTGCCTTCGAGCTTCTCGTAGTGCTCAAGCTCGACCTGGAACAGCCGCACCAGCTCAACGCCGATCCCGGCCGCGCCGGTGATCCCGACGCAGGTGAACTCGTCGCCGGAAAACACCTTCTCCATGTCGCGCTGGGCGATCAAGTTGCCCGCGGTAGCACGCCTGTCGCCAGCCATCACGACGCCGTCGGCGTACACCGCCGTGACGATCGTGGTGCCGTGCGCCACGTCGGGCGCACCGCCGCCGGCGGTCAGGCCGTGCCCGGCCGCTGCCTCGTGCCGGGCCCGCGGCAGCAGCTCGGGGGCAGCCACCGTGAGGAAGTCGGCGAACGACGACGACCCGGCCGCGAGGTAGGCCGCGTGCCATCGTGCCTGAGGTTCGATCCCACCCACCGCAAAGTCCTTCCGGTCATCCACGGCTACATCGACCATCAACCGCATGCGCCGACGGAACACAGTCGCTCCGGGCGCCTCGTTCCCAGGCACAACCGCCTGGCGCTACCGACCCTAGCCACTCGCGGCCGACCGCACACACCTGGCGTGGCCAGCCAGCAGCGTGGCTTACTGCCCGCCCTTCTGCACGTACGACCTGACGAACTCCTCGGCGTTCTCCTCGAGGACCTCGTCGATCTCGTCCAGGATTGCGTCCACGTCGTCGGTGAGCTTGTCTTGCCGCTCCCGGACCTCGTCGGTCTCCTGCTGGACGGCCTCGTCCTCGTCCTCGGTACGCCGTTGAGTCTGCCGTTGACCGCCGGTGTCCTTCGTCGCCATCTCAAACCTCCGTGCTCCGCGGTGACCCCTCGGTCTCAACGCTATCCTCGCCTGCCGGTGCGGCGTCCAACCCTGGACCACAGCATCGGTATCACGCCGTGACGCTCGCGGCCAGGATAAACACAGCGGGGCGAGTTCTGCCTAGGGCGATCGTGGGAAAATTTGCAGCAAACGCCAGCTATATGGCAATAAGCCGGTATTGCCCGGAGGCGACCGCCCGTTAGTCCTGACCGGTAAGGGCGGCCACCAGCTCGCCCGCCGTCTCGCACCGGTCGAGCAGCTCGCCGACGTGCGCGCGGGTACCACGCAGCGGCTCCAGGGTGGGCACCCGCTGCAGCGACTCCCTGCTGGGGATGTCGAAGATGACCGAGTCCCACGAGGCCGCGGCGACCGCATCCGGGTACTTGCGCAGGCACCGGCCGCGGAAGTACGCCCTGGTGTCCTCCGGCGGGTCGTCCTTCGCGGCCAGCACGTCCTCCTCGCGGGTCAGCCGGACCATCCGGCCACGCTCGGCGAGCCGGTTGTACAGGCCCTTCTCGAGGCGGACGTCGGAGTACTGCAGGTCGACGAGCTGCAGCCGGGGATGGCTCCACGACAGGCCGTCCCTGGACCGGTAGCCCTCCAGGATCTCGAGCTTGGCTACCCAGTCGAGCTCGCGCGAGGTCAGCATCGGGTCGTCGGCGAGGCGCGTGAGCACGCTCTCCCACCGGGCCAGCACGTCGGCCGTGACGTCGTCGACATCCGCGCCGTATTTGTCCTCGCTGTACTTGCGCGCCAGTTCCAGGTACTCCATCTGCAACTGGACGGCCGTCATCTTCCGGCCGTCCCGCAGCGAGATCAGATGACGCAGCGAGGGGTCGTGGGACACCGCCCTGAGCTCTGCCACCGGTGACTCGATGCCCAGGTCGGTAGCGAGGAACCGGTCCTCGATCATGGCGAGCACGAGTGCGGTGCTGCCGAGCTTGAGGTAGGTGGACACCTCGCTCATGTTCGCGTCGCCGATGATCACGTGCAGCCGCCGGTACTTGTCCGGATCGGCGTGCGGCTCATCCCTGGTGTTGATGATCGGCCGCTTCAGCGTCGTCTCCAGGCCGACCTCGACCTCGAAGAAATCGGCTCGCTGGCTGATCTGGAAGCCCTCTTCCCGGCCGTCGGCACCGCGGCCAACCCGGCCCGCGCCGCACACCACCTGCCGCGACACGAAGAACGGCGTCAGGTGCCTGACGATGTCGGCGAACGGCGTCGCGCGGTTCATCAGGTAGTTCTCGTGGCAACCGTAGGAGGCGCCCTTGTTGTCAGTGTTGTTCTTGTAGAGCTGGATGGCCGGGCCGCCGGGCAGCGCGGCCGCCCGCGCCGCGGCTTCGGCCATCACCCGCTCACCGGCCTTGTCCCAGGTGACCGCGTCCCGCGGGTTCGTGCACTCGGGCGCGGAGTACTCAGGGTGCGCGTGATCCACGTAGAGCCTCGCGCCGTTGGTCAAGATCACGTTGGCCAGGCCGAGATCCTCGTCGGTGAGCTGTGAGGCGTCCGCCGCTTCCGCGGCCAGGTCGAAGCCCCTGGCGTCGCGGAGCGGGTTCTCCTCCTCGAAGTCCCAGCGCGCCCGGCGGACCCTGGCGGCGGTCGCCGCCTGGTAGGCGTTGACCACCTGGGAGGAGCTCACCATGGCGTTCACGCCCGGCTGTCCGGGCACGGAGATGCCGTATTCGGTCTCGATGCCCATGACACGGCGAGCGCTCATGCCTAAGAGCCTAATGCCGCATCGTCGCGAGGCGTCACGCCGCGCCTGGTTCGGTCCTTAGGCTCAGCGGTTACCTGGGTTGCAACTCCCGCGGCTACAGGTACTGGCCGGTGTTGGACACGGTGTCGATCGACCTGCCCGCCTCGGTCCCGCTCTTGCCCGAGATCAGCGTGCGGATGTAGACGATGCGCTCGCCCTTCTTCCCGGAGATGCGCGCCCAGTCGTCGGGGTTGGTCGTGTTCGGCAGGTCCTCGTTCTCCTTGAACTCGTCGATGCAGGCGCTCAGCAGGTGCGAGACACGCAGGCCCTTCTGCCCGGTGTCCAGGAACTCCTTGATGGCCATCTTCTTGGCCCGGTCGACGATGTTCTGGATCATGGCGCCGGAGTTGAAGTCACGGAAGTACAGCACTTCCTTGTCACCGTTGGCGTAGGTGACCTCGAGGAACTTGTTCTCCTCGGTCTCGGTGTACATCCGCTCGGTGACGCGCTGGATCATCTCCGCCACCGTCGCGTCCTTGTTGCCGCCGTGCTCGGCAAGGTCGTCCGGGTGCAGCGGCAGTTCGGGCAGCAGGTACTTGGAGAAGATGTCCCTGGCCGCCTCGGCGTCCGGGCGCTCGATCTTGATCTTCACGTCGAGCCTGCCCGGCCGGAGGATGGCCGGGTCGATCATGTCCTCGCGGTTCGAGGCGCCGATCACGATGACGTTCTCCAGGCCCTCGACGCCGTCGATCTCGCTGAGCAGCTGCGGAACTATCGTGTTCTCCACGTCGCTGGACACACCGGATCCGCGGGTGCGGAAGATGGAGTCCATCTCGTCGAAGAAAACGATCACCGGCATTCCCTCGCTGGCCTTCTCCCTGGCCCGCTGGAAGACCAGCCGGATGTGCCGCTCGGTCTCGCCGACGTACTTGTTCAGCAGCTCCGGGCCCTTGATGTTGAGGAAGTAGCTCTTCCGCTCCTTGGCCGGGGTTTCGCCATTGGCGTCCTGCTGCCCGTCGGCATCCGCGGCGCCGCGGGCCGCCACCTGCTTGGCCAGCGAGTTCGCCACCGCCTTGGCGATGAGGGTCTTGCCGCAGCCGGGCGGGCCGTACAGCAGGACGCCCTTGGGCGGCCGGAGCTTGTGCTCCTTGAACAGGTCAGAGTGCAGGTACGGCAGTTCGATCGCGTCGCGGATCTGCTCGATCTGCTGGGAAAGGCCGCCGATCTCCAGGTAGGTGATGTCGGGCACTTCCTCCAGGATCAGCTCCTCGACTTCAGCCTTGGGTATCCGCTCGTAGACGTAGCCGGACCGGGGCTCGAACAGCAGCGAGTCGCCGGAGCGCAGCGTGTTGCCGAGCAGCGGCTCGGCGATCCGCGCCACCCGCTCCTCGTCAGCGTGCGAGATGACGAGCACCCGGTCGCCGCCGTCCAGGAGCTCCTTGAGCATGACGACCTCGCCGATCGTCTCGTAGCCCTGCGCGATCACCACGTTCAGTGCCTCGTTGAGCACGACCTCCTGGCCGGGCCGCAGCTCGGCAAGCTCGACGCTCGGGCTCACGCTCACCCGCATCTTCCGTCCGCCGGTGAACACGTCGGCGGTGCCGTCCTCGGCTGCCTGCAGGAACACGCCGAAGCCGCTGGGCGGCTGGGCGAGCCGGTCGACCTCTTCCTTCAGCGCGATGATCTGGTCGCGGGCTTCGCGCAAGGTGCCGGCCAGCCGCTCGTTCTGGCTCGTGACCGCGGAGATGCTCGCCTCGGCTTCACGTAGCCGCTGCTCCAGCAGATGGGTCTGCCGCGGCGAGTCCGCCAGACGGCTGCGCAGAGCCGCTACTTCCTCTTCGAGGAAGGAGATCTGCGTGGTCAGGACCTTGACCTCGTCCTCGTGCCGTGCCGAGTGGATGCTGTCGTCACGAGAGGCCATGCCCCTCACCCCCTCCTGAGAGCCGAGTTACTTAGACCCTACCTATCCAAGGTCGTTTCGTAACCCAGCGGCAGGTCCCGACTAGGCATTCTGCGTTACGATCCGGAAAACTCATAGCTCGTCCGCCTCCCGCAGCCCCGCCGTACCCTCTTCGCCCTCGGCCAGGGCTGCTTCTGCGCCCCTGGACGGGCGGCGCCTTCGCGGCGGCGCGACCACGCCATCGGCCAGTCGCCTGGCGGTGACAAGAAACCCGGTATGGCCGACCATCCGGTGCTCGGGCCGCACCGCGAGGCCGTCGACGTGCCAGCCCCGCTGGAGCGTCTCGGAGGCCACGGGCTCGGCGAAGCACCCCTGATCGCGCAGCGCGGTGACGATCCTGGCGAGCTGCGTCGTGGTCGCCACGTAGCAGCAGAGGACACCGCCTGGGACGAGCATGCCCGCCGCCGGCCTGGCCTGTTCCCACGGGGCGACCATGTCCAGCACAACCCGGTCGACGTCGCTGACGCCCGTGGGATCAAGGTCACCGACGATAAGCTGCCAGCCCGGCGGCCGGCCGCCGAAGAAGCCGTCCACGTTCGCCGCCGCGATCTCGGCGAAGTCGGCCCGGCGCTCGAACGAGGTCACCTGGCCGGCCTCGCCGGCCGCCCGGATCAGCCAGCACGACAGCGCCCCGGATCCGGCGCCCGCCTCCACCACGCGGGCACCCGGGAAGATGTCGGCAAGCCCCACGATCTGGGCTGCGTCCTTGGGGTACACGACGGCCGCGCCCCTGGCCATGGACACCGTGTAGTCCGCAAGCAGCGGCCGCAGCACGATGTAGACCGTCCCGCCGGCCGAGGTCACGACGCTGCCCTCCGGCTGTCCGATGATGTCGTCGTGGGCGACGGAGCCGCGATGGGTGTGGAACGACTTCCCCGCCGCCAGCACGAGCCTGTGCTGGCGGCCCTTGGGGTCGGTCAGCTGGACCTGGTCACCCGGCACGAACGGGCCGCGAGGCTGCTTGAACACGACTGCCAGGTTAGGCGGTGTCTGGCAGATCTTGGTGGACGCGGCCGGAACGGCCTCGGCCGGGGCGCGCTCCGCGCGGCGCGGTCAGGCGCCGGCGAACGCGTGGTCCAGGTCCGCGGTTGACAGCACGCCGTAGACCTGGCCGGACGGCTCGATGAGCAGGTACTCCGAGGCGGGCGCCCGCCGGACTGCCTCGATCAGGTCCATGCCCGACAGGTCGGCAGACAAGATCATGTCCGGGTCCAGCGTCCTGGCCAGTGATCCCGCGTCGATCCATGGCCTGCGCTGCGCTGGCGTGGCGACCACAGCGCCCTCGTTCACTATGGCGATCGGCTTGGAGTTGTGATCGACCACCACGAGCGCGCGTGCCTGCGCGAGGTCCGCACGCCTGATCGCCTCGGCGAGCGGCAGGCTTGCCGGTATCGGGATGGCGCGCCGTGCCAGCGACCGAGCCTGCAAGGCGGGCAGGCGCTCGCGCAGCCTCGCGGAGCGGAGCACCTGACCTGCGCTCATCCACATGAACACGGCCACGATCACCAGCCAGAGCCCGTAGCCCTCCAGGCCGAAGACCCCGGACGGCGAGACCAGGGTCACCCCGACGAGCAGGACCGCGAGCACCCGGCCGGACCAGGCTGCGAGCACGGTCGAGTAGCCGGCCTTGCCCGTCAGCTTCCACAGGCCTGCTCGCAGCACCCGGCCACCGTCCAGCGGCAGGCCCGGCAGCATGTTGAAGATGCCGACGATGAGGTTGGCGAGCACGAGGCGGTCGAGTACCACCCGCGGGATGCCCCCGATGGGGAGCAGCAGCACGACAGCCAGACCGATCCCGGCGAGTGCGAGCGACATGGCAGGGCCAGCCGCCGAGACGAGGAACTCCTGGCCCGGCGTCGGCGGCTCCTGCTCGATCTCGGAGAAGCCGCCGAGCGGATACAAGTGGATGCGCCTAACCGGCAGCCGGAATCCCCTCGCCACGAGGCTGTGGCTCAGCTCGTGCACGAGCACCGACAGGTAGAGCAGCACCACGAAGGCGGCGGCGACCACATAGCGCGCGGTCGTGCCGTGCACGTTGCCCGCCCACGTGCTGGAGTTCGAGTACAGCACCACGAGCACCGCTGCGACGATGAACCAGTACGGCGAGATGTAGACCGGGATGCCGAACGGCCGCCCGATCACTATGCCGAGACGCGGGTCGTGCCGCATGCCCCGGGACGGCCCGGCTGCCGGCTTGCCGCCCGGCCCAGTGTTTGCCACGCCACTGATGCTACGCGTCGGTGCGCCCTGCGGGTCCACCCGTGACACGGGGATCCGGACACCGCCATGTCCCCGCCGCGACGCGCCACGTCACGTGCGGGAACGGGCCATTGTCGCAGCCGTACCCTAGTCTGCCTGCATGAGCGAGGTACTCACCGGCGAGCTGGAGGTCACGCTGCGGGTACCGGACGAGCCTGCGGCCGAAGGGCCCAGCCTGTCCCCTTCCCGCGCTGCCGACTTCATGGCCTGCCCGCTGCTTTACCGGTTCCGGGTCATCGACCGGCTGCCGGAGCCGCCGAGCCCGGCGGCCGCCCGCGGCACCCTCGTCCACGCGGTGCTCGAGCGGCTGTTCGACGAGCCGGCCGGCGGGCGAACGCCGGAGGCGGCGCGTGACCTCGTGCCGTCCCAGTGGGAGCGCCTGCTGGCCGCCGAGCCAGCCCTCGCCGGCCTGTTCGAGGACGAGGCGCAGCGCCTGCCCTGGCTGGACGAGGTGCGCGCGATGCTGGATCGCTACTTCACCCTCGAGGACCCCAACCGGCTTGAGCCCACGTACCGCGAGAAGTCGGTCCGCGCGCTGCTGGACTCGGGGCTGACCCTGCGCGGGTACATCGACAGGCTGGACGTCGCGTCCACCGGGCAGGTCCGCATCGTGGACTACAAGACGGGCACCGCCCCGCGCGAGGAGTTCGAGGCGAGCGCGCTGTTCCAGATGAAGTTCTACGCGGTGGCGCTCTGGCGCAGCGGCGGGGAGATCCCGCGGATGCTGCAGCTCATATACCTCGGGAACGGCGAGGTCGTGCGCTACGTTCCTGACGAGTCCGACATGCGGGCGACCGAGCGCAAGATCAACGCCATCTGGCAGGCGATCGACCGGGCAACGACCGCCGGGGACTGGCGCCCCCGTCCGAGCCGGCTCTGCGACTGGTGCTCACACAAGCCGATCTGCCCGGCCCACGGCGGCACGCCGCCACCACTCCCGTCCCCGTCTGCGCCGTCGTCCGAGCCGACTCAGCAAGCAGAAACCAGCGCACCCAGCCCGGCGGCGGGCGGGCGACAGGACCTCTGACCGGCAGTTCCATGAGTCGGCGCCATTCGCGCGCCCACAGCCAGAATGGCCGCTCAGGGCTTATTGCCGGGGAGCCTAAGCCGGGCCGGGGAATGGCCGCAGGCCGAACGGCTACTTGATGCCGTGCTTGCGCAGGATGTCTTCCACGTCGCCCAGGTCGTCGTCGTCTGACGCCGCCGCCTTGCCACCCTTTGCCGCCGGGACGATCGCCTTGTTCTGCGCGTCCTTGCTGTCCTGCGGCTTGTCAGCCGGCTTGCTGCGCTCGGACGCCTTCCGCTGCCTGGCACCGCCACGCTGCAGCAGCGGGATGCCGCCGGTGACGAGGAACAGCACCACCGACAGGCAGACGAGGATGACCCCGAGCCACGTCTTCGGCGAGAAGACGAAGGCCTGCGCGAACGACACGATGGCCGACCCGATCTGGCCGATCAGGTGCGCCGAACCGGTGAGCCACGCCACCGTCGGCAGCAGCGACCAGGCGACCCCGCGCATGGCGCTGCGCGCGCCCTTCCGCCGCCAGGCGAAATAGCTGAGCACCAGCCCGATGACCGTGACCGCAATGCAGACAGGACCCGCGAAGGTGCTGGTTGCGATGCGAATCCATTCACTCATGGTCGCCTCCTGTGCCGGCCCGGCTGCACGCGCGGCCTAATAGCCGTGCCTAACATTCTCGCACAGCCAGCAGTGCGCAAGGGACGTCCGCGGCGCCGGGCTTGCCGGCGCCCCTCCTAGAGGCCGAGCCCCGCAGCCAGCTTCGACACGGTCATCCCGGCGAGAGACGGCACCACCAGCCGGCCGGGCCGCTCCGGGATCGCGACCACGCCCGGCACCGCGACCGTCAGGTAACCCGCGGCCTCCGCCGCCGCCACGCCGTTCGGCGAGTCCTCCACCGCGATGCAGCGGCCCGGGTCGACCCCGAGCGCGGCCGCGGCGAGCAGGTAGCCCTCGGGATCGGGCTTGGCCGCGGACACGTCCGCACCGCAGACAGTGACCGGGAACTCCGCTCGGAGGCGCGACAACGCGGCTGCCACGATCTCTGGCTCGGAGGAGGTGACCAGGGCGTGCGGGAGCCCGGCGCCGGCCACCTCGGCGAGAAGCTCGCCGGCGCCTGGCATGAACGGCAGATCCCGTGCCGCCAGCAGCTCGACCATGGCGTCGTTGAGCCAGCGGGCGACCTGCCGCGGGCCGACCCGGCGCGTTCCCCTTTCCAGCAGGTACGCGGTCGTGGCCGCCATCGAGCCACCCACGAGGGCTTGCTGGTCGGCGGCCGTCCAGCTGCCGCCGAGCCGGGCCATCACCGCTCGTTCCGCCTCAAACCACAGCGGCTCGGAGTCGATGAGCACGCCGTCCATGTCGAACATGACGGCCTGGAGCCGCTCGGCTGGTGGGGACATGACGACCCATGGTAGAGGCGGCGGCTGGTGCTTAGCCGGGCGGACTTACCCGCCTGTCGGCTCAGGCACATAGTCTGGACCTAGCCGGCCTTGCCAGGTGCCGGTGGCGGACAAGGGAGGTGGCTGGCAATCGAGCTCGACGCCACAGGCAAACTCACCTCGCCTGCACTGATAGCTGCCTTCGAGGGCTGGAACGACGCGGGGGAAGCCGCCAGCAGCGCGATCAGCCAGCTGAGCCTGGCCTGGGACGCGAAGTCGATCGGGGAGATCGATCCCGAGGACTACTACGACTTCCAGGTCACCAGGCCGGTGATGGAGGTGAGCGACGGCAAGGCTGAGGAACTCGTCTGGCCCACCTCGAGGCTCATGCTCGCCCGGCCGCCAGGGGCGAGCCGGGACTTCATCCTGCTGCACGGCATCGAGCCGAACATGCGCTGGCGTGGTTTCACCAGCGAGCTGGTCACCGCGTTCACCGACCTCGGCGTCGAGCTCGTGATCCTGCTCGGCGCCCTGCTCGCCGACTCGCCCCACACCAGGCCGCTGCAGGTGACCGCCGCCGCCTCCGGGCCGGAGCTGGCGGCTCAGCTGCACGTTGAGCCGGTCGACTACAAGGGCCCCACCGGCATCGTGGGCGTGCTGCAGCAGGCGTGCACGGCAGCCGGGCTGCCGTCGGTCTCGCTCTGGGCCGCGGTGCCGCACTACGTGGCCCAGCCGCCGAGTCCCAAGGCCACGCTTGCGCTGCTGCGCAGCGTCGAGGACATCCTGGATATCTCGCTGCCGCTCGCGGACCTTCCGGCCGAGGCACGCGCCTGGGAGCGGGGCGTGGACGAGCTCGCCGAGCAGGACAGCGACGTGGCGGAGTACGTGCGCAGCCTCGAGGAGGCCAGGGACGCGACGGAACTGCCCGAGGCCAGCGGCGACGCGATAGCCAGAGAGTTCGAGCGCTACCTGCGCCGCCGGGGTGAGCTCGGCGGGCGCTGACACACTCCTAAACGGGCGGCCACGGAACCGCCGGCCAGTCGTCCGGCGGGAACGGGTGCACCTTGTGCTCCAGCAGCAGTTCCACCCGCCTCGCGGTGGCCTTCACCTCCGCTGGCGTCAGCCACGCACTTAGCGCGGCGGCCAGCGTGCCGTCGTCGAACTGCCGCCGCAGCCGGTCCAGCGCGGCGATCGAGGCCGGGGCCAGCCGCTGACCCCGCCACTGCCAGAGCACCGTGCGCAGCTTGTACTCGGCCGCGAAGCACACCCCGTGGTCGCAGCCGTACAGGTGGCCGCCCGCGTCCGGCAGCAGGTGGCCCATCTTGCGGTCAGCGTTATTGATCACAGCGTCGAACACCGCCATGCTCCGCAGCCGCTCGTCGTCGACGCTGCGGGCAAGCTCCACTACATCCACCGAAGCGTCGGCGTCGATCCAGAGCTGGCACATGCCGGGCCCGAAGGGGCCCTCCCGGTACACGGTCGGCGGCACGACGTCGAAGCCGGCCGCCCGCGACACCGTGTAGGCGGCTACCTCGCGGCCCGCCAGGGTGCCGTCGGGGAAGTCCCACAGCGGCCGCTCGCCGGCCACCGGTTTGTACACGCACTCGCACGTGGCATCGGCGTCGCTGACCTTGCAGAA
>JASIGS010000730.1 GCA_030052355.1 Streptosporangiaceae bacterium
GCCAGGCTGCGCGGCGGCGTCAACCAGGTGTTCCGCAACCTCGCCTGGCGCAGCCAGTCGCTGCTGCACAGGCAGCTGGCGCTGCTCGACACCATGGAGCGCAATACGACTGAGCCAGAAGCGCTCGACGAGCTGTTCCGGCTTGACCACCTGACGACCCGCATGCGCAGGCACGCCGAGGGCCTGATCATCCTGTCCGGCTCGGAGCCGGGGCGCGCCTGGCGCGAGCCGGTGCCGATACTGGACGTGCTCCGCGGCGCTGTCGCCGAGATCGAGGATTACAAGCGGGTGACCGTTACCACGGATGCCGAGGACGCCGTGGTCGGATCGGCGGTGGCCGACCTGATCCACTTGCTCGCCGAGCTCATCGAGAACGCCACGTTCTACTCGCCCAACACCACGGAGGTGCACGTCCGGGCCGGCCGGGTGGCGAACGGCTTTGTGATCGAGGTCGAGGACCGCGGCATCGGCATCAGTGACGACGCACTGGAGCGGATTAACGAACGGCTCGTGCATCCGCCCGAGTTCGACCCGGTCAACAGCGACCAGCTCGGCCTGTTCGTCGTCGCAAGGCTGGCGGCGCGGCACAACATCAGGGTCACGATCCGGCAGTCGGCCTACGGCGGGACCGAGGCCGTGGTGCTGCTGCCGCACTTGATCGTGGTGGCCCGCGGCAGGGCGGGCGCGCCAGCGGACAGCACGATGGCCAACTGGCTGCCGCTGCCGCGCCGGGCGCCGGCCATTGCGCCCGCAGCTCCGAACGGAGCTGAGGACTCCGGGCCGCCTTGGCCGGCCATCGACCCGAGCGGGTCAGGTGCGGACGCGAGCGAAGAGGGCGCGGATACGAGCAAGCCAAGCACCGTGCGCATCCTGCAGGCGCTGCTCGGTGAGGACGGTTCGCTACACCCGAGGCCCGCCCAGGATGGTGTGCCGTCGGCCAGGCCAGCCGAGGACGGTGTCCTGCAGGCCAGGCGTACCGACGACGGTGTGCCGTCGGCCAGGCCTGGCGAGGACGGTGCCCTGACCGTCAGGTCAGCTGCGGGAGGCACCCTGCCAGCCCGGTCACCAGGGGAAGGCACTCTGCCGGTCCGGTCACCAGCCGGCGGCGCCCTGCCCCGGCGCGTCGCCGGGGCCAGCCTGGCGCCCAGGCATGGAGCGGCCGAGAACCCCGCAGACGCGACCGCGACGTCTGAGACCGTCACGTCCGCGGCCGGGACCCCCGTGCCTGTGACAACTGCGCCTGCGGCAACTGCGCCTGCGGCAACTGCGCCCGTGGCAACTGCGCCCGGGACCACCGCCGAGGCGGTGGATGGCGGGTCAGGGAATGGTGCCGGACGGCCAGACGCGTCGGCCGCGGCCACCGTGACCGCCGCGACTCCAGCTGGCCTGCCACGCCGCGTACGTCAGGCGAGCCTGGCTCCTCAGCTCAAGGATGAGGCATCGAGCCAAGTCCGTGACGAGCCCGAGCCCAAGCCCGAAGACGGGCGTTCTGCCGACGAGAGCCGCGCGCTCGTCGAAGCGCTGCAGTCTGGCTGGCAGCGGGGCCGCGCCGCAGCCGACCAGGACGACGGCCACGACGAACAGTCAGCGCCGCAGCCAGCACCGACGGAGGGCCGAGAGGGTACGTGATGAAGCAGCCGGACGCGCTTCCCTCGATGAACTGGGTGCTCGATGACCTGGTCAGGCGTGTGGACGGAATCACTCAGGCCGTCGTGCTGTCGCGCGACGGCCTGGCTCTGGCGTCGTCGCAGGGCTTGAGCCAGGAGGACGCCGATCACATGGCCGCGATCGCTGCCGGTCTGCAGAGCCTGGCCCGCGGTGCCGGGCAGCAGTTCGGCGGCGGTGCAGTCCGCCAGACCATCATCGAGATGGAAACGGCGCTGCTGTTCATCGCGGCGTCCGGGAAGGGCAGTTGCCTCGCTGTGCTCTGCGCTGCCGACTCCAATCCCGGCCTGATCGCATACGAGATGACCATGCTCGCCAAGCGAATCGGCCAGCACCTGGCCGCCAATCCGAGATCGTCCGCCGGGCCAGCAGCCGAGGCGAACGGCGCCGCGCCGGAGGCTCTCGCGGCGGACGGGCCGTCCTGATGGGCTCGAGTCCCGAGCGATGGGTCGACCGCGACGCTGGGCCGGTCGTCCGGCCTTACACGCTGACCAGGGGGCGCACCCAGCCGGACGATGCCGGTCTCGGCCTGCTCGACATGGTGGTTGCGCAGCCTGACCGGGTCATCGCGGCGCGCGGGCTTGGTCCCGAGCAACGACGGCTACTCGAGCTTTCCGAGCGGCCAGCCGCGCTCGCCGACCTGGCGTCGGACGTCGACCTGCCACTCGGCGTGGTGCGCGTGCTGGTCGGCGATTTGTACCAGCAGGGCCTGGTCAGCGTCGTCAGGACAGGCCAGCGGAGCGCTGCTGACGCGAGCATTCTGAAGAAGGTGCTCGATGGCCTCAGGGCGCTCTAGCCGGGCAGCGGCCGCTGCACCTCCGATCATCACGAAGATTCTTGTCGCAGGCGGGTTCGGCGCGGGGAAGACGACGCTGGTCGGCGCCATCAGCGAGATCCGCCCGCTGCGCACGGAGGAAGACCTGACCGACTTCGGGGCCGGCATCGACGACACGACAGGCGTCGAGCGCAAGACGACCACCACGGTCGCGATGGACTTCGGCCGGATCACGTTTCCCAGCGGCGTCGTGCTTTACCTGTTCGGGACGCCCGGCCAGGAGCGCTTCTGGTTCATGTGGGACGAGCTGGCGTTCGGTGCGCTGGGCGCCGTCGTGCTCGCTGACACCAGGCGGCTTTCCAACTGCTTCGCCTCGGTGGACTACTTCGAAAACCGGGACACTCCGTTCATAGTCGCGGCGAACTGTTTCGACGGCGCCAAGCTCTTCGAGCCTGAGATGATCCGCGATGCCCTGGACCTCGATCCCGACGTGCCGGTCCTGCTCTGCGACGCCCGGCAGCGGGACTCGGTGAAGGATGTCCTGGTGGCCACCGTGGCGCACGCACTCACGCTGCAGCAGAAACGCGCCGGGGCAGCGCTGCCGGGCGTCTGAGCTACCCGCCGCGCCGGCCCGGCCGGTAGCGTGTCCTGGTGGCGGCTGACCGGCCCGTTCGCGCCGTGCTGTTCGATTCCGGCGGCGTGCTGATCCGCCCGGTGGGCGGGCGCTGGAACCCACGGCACGACTTCGAGGAAGTCGTCCTGCGACACCAGCCGGCGATCCTGGCAGACCTGTTTCCCGCGGCGTTCGAAGCCGGGCAGCGATTCCTGAACTCGAGTGCCAGCACGCCGAGCCGGGCCGACTATCACCGGGCCGTGCTGGCCGTGCTGGGCGTCGACGCTCCCGCTGATGCGTTGCTTGCCGAACTCGAGGCGCCGCCCGCCACCCCGCCCGTCGAGCTCTATCCCGACGCGCTTAGTGTCCTGGTCCAGCTGCATGCCAGCGGCATCCCGATGGCGGTCGTGTCGGATGGCTGGGCGGGGCTAGACCTTGTTTACCGCGTTCTCGGCATCGAGAAGTACTTCGCCGGCTTCGTCAGCTCCGAAGAGCTTGGCTGCGTCAAGCCGGATCCGCGGATGTACGCGGCCGGGAGCGACCTGGTCGGCGCCGAGCCCGGCGCGTGCGTGTTCGCTGACGACGACCCGGAGCTCGTACGCGCGGCAATCCGGCTCGGCTACCACGGCGTCGCTGTCGTCCGAGACGGCCCGCTACCCGAGTCGGTTCCGGCGGTCGGCACACTGGACGAGCTGGCGGCACTGCTGATGCCACTGCTAGGCGAGGGACGAGGACATGATGGCTGAATCCGGGGACTCCCCGACGGCGGAGTGGCGCATCGATCCGCCGGACGTGCTGGTCAATCCCGGTGCGCTGGACCGGCTCCCCGGTGTCGCCAGGACGTCGGCGCCGCTGGCAGTGCACCGGCGGCTGCCAGGCTATGCGCCGACGCCACTGATCAGCAGCCCCGCCATGGCTGCGCAGCTCGGTGTGGGCGAACTGTGGATCAAGGACGAGTCGTCGCGCCTCGGGCTGCCGGCGTTCAAGATCCTCGGTGCCTCTTACGCCTGCTACCGGGCGCTGACAGCGCGGCTCGGCCACGAGCCGCGCTGGGAGTCGGTCGGCGAGCTGGCGGCGGCGCTCGCCCCGGTCCGGCCGCTCACCCTGTGCACCGCCACGGATGGCAACCACGGCCGGGCGGTGGCCCGGGTGGCCAGGCTGCTCGGCCTGGAGTCGGTCGTGTACATGCCCGCCGGGTCGGCGCAAGCGCGCATCGACGGAATAGCTTCCGAGGGCGCGACCGTGACTGTGGTTCCTGGCGGTTACGACGAGGCCGTCGCGCGGTCGGCGCAGGACGCCGGCGATGACTGCCTCCTCGTGTCCGACACGTCCTGGCCCGGCTACGAGGAGATCCCCGGCTGGGTCATCGACGGGTACTCGACGGTGTTCGCCGAGGTGAGCGACGAGCTAGCGGCCCGCGGCCAGGGCGAGCCCGACGTCGTCGTGGTCCCCATCGGCGTCGGCGCGCTCGCGGCAGCGGCCGTCGTGCACTACAAGGCCGAGACACTTGCCGGCATCGGTACCACTCTGCTCGGTGTCGAGCCCGTGGCGGCCCGGTGCGTCACC
>JASIGS010000731.1 GCA_030052355.1 Streptosporangiaceae bacterium
GCGCGGAAGGTTGCGAAGCCGAACGCGCGGAACGTGCGGAAGACCACGTCCGCACCCGACAGGTCCGGCGCGGCGTCGATGACCTCACCGCCGAGTCCTTCCAGCGCTTGCCTGGCGGGAGCCAGAACATCTAGTACGTCCGGCTCGACCGGCAGGCCGAGGTCGGGGCTCCAGGCGATCCTGATTCCCTTCATGTCCCGGTCGAGCAGGGCGCGGATCTGCGCGGGGTCGCTGACGGCAGGCGGCGGCTGGTCGAGTGCCAGCGGGACGCGCGGGTCCGGGCCGGCCAGGACGGCCAGCAGCAGCGCGGCGTCGGCGACGGTGCGCCCCATCGGACCGGCCACGCCGAACATGTCGGCGACGTCCGCGAACGGCCAGCCGGGCACCCGGCCGGGGCTCGGCCGCAGGCCCACGACGTTGCAGAAGCTGGCCGGGTTGCGCAGCGACCCGCCCAAGTCACTGCCATCGGCGAGGGCGACCAGCCTGGCAGCCAGCGCGGCCGCGGCCCCGCCGCTGCTGCCGCCCGCGCTGCGGCTGTGGTCGTAGGGGTTGCGGGTCGCGCCGAATACGGGGTTGACGGTATGCGAGCCCGCGCCGAACTCGGGCACGTTGGTCTTTCCCAGGCTTATCGCGCCTGCCTGCGTCATCCTGTGGACGACCAGGGCGTCGCGCTCGGGCACGTTCGCTGCGAACAACGGCGACCCGTACGTCGTCCGGACCCCCGCGGTATCAGCCAGGTCCTTATGCGCCACCGGCAGGCCGTGCAGGAGGCCGAGCACGCCGCCGCTTGCCATCACTTCGTCGGCGGCCGCAGCGCGGGTCAGGGCGAGATCGAAAGTACGGGTGACGATGGAATTGATGGCCGGGTCGAACGCCTCAATGCGAGCGATGTGCGCCGACACGACCTCGCGGGCGGACACCTCCCTGCGCCGCAGCATCCCCGCGATGGCAACGGCGTCCTGCATGCACAAGTCAGTCACGCCGACACGGTAGACCAAAATCGGAATCACGCCCGGCCGGCAACCCGGAAGTTGTCGCGTTGCCGACTGCCGGGAAGGTAATCCGTAAGGTCAAGAGACGTGACACCCTGCGAGAAAGCGACGAACGAGGTAAGCCAATGTCAGCCCGGGATGATGTACAGCAGCCGGACTACCGCGCCTACGCCGCGGCCGGGGTGCAGGCGCTGCAGAGGTGGTACCGATGGTGGACCGGCTGCTGGCGGACCGCGGGCTGGTGGAACTCCGCCAACGCGCTCAACGCGGTGATCGCCTACACCCAGCGCACCGACGACCAGGCCCACTTCCACGTCATCGAGCGCACGTTCAGGAACGCCCGCCGCCAGCACCGCGACTTCCTGGACAATTTCCATGACGATAACGGCTGGTGGGGCCTGACCTGGGTCGCCGCCTACGACCTGACCCGCGAGGCGCGATACCTCGACGCGGCGCGGAAAGTCTTCGCCAACATGCTGACCGGATGGGACGACACCTGCGGTGGGGGCGTGTGGTGGAACACCGACCGCAAGTACAAGAACGCCATCACCAACGAGCTGTTCCTCACGCTCGCCGCTCGGCTGCATCAGCGCTGCGACGACACCGCCGAGTACCTCGACTGGGCGCAGCGGGAGTGGGACTGGTTCCGCGCGCGGGGCCTGATCGGCCCGAACGGCCTGGTCAACGACGGACTCGACTCGTCCTGCCAGAACAACCACGGCCAGACGTGGACCTACAACCAGGGCGTGGTCCTGGGCGGGCTGGCCGCGCTGCATGAGATAACCGGCGACGACGCTTACCTGAGGCAGGGCGAAGCGATAGCCGACGCTGCCATCAGCGAACTGACCACGCCAGCCACGGACGCCAGGTACGGCATCCTCCTCGAGCCGGGCGAGGACAAGACCGACTTCAACGACGGCGATCGGCCGCAGTTCAAGGGCATATTCATGCGGAACCTCTACGACTTCTACCTGCGGAGCCCGCGTCCCGCGTACCGCGAGTTCATCCTCGACAACGCCCGCTCCATCTGGGCCAACGACAGGAACGGCAGCAACCAGTTCGGCCTGCACTGGGCAGGCCCGTTCGACCGTGCGGACGCTAGCCGGCAAAGCTCGGCGCTGGACGCGGTGAACGCGGCCGTGGGACTCGTCGCCGACGCCAGTTAGTACTGGGGCGGTGGTCCGCATGGTAGACCCGCGCGGGATTACGGTATTGGCGTGTCCGATATCGCCATCCATCGCCTTGACGAGCGGCCCGACCTCATCGATCGCGTCTACGAGGTCGAGTTCACGTGGCCGGAGTTCATGGCCAAGGATCCGGTGGCTAACGCGCTCTACTGGCAGGTCGCGCGCGCCTTCCCGCACCTGTGCGCGGTGGCGACCGACGCCGACGGCGCGGTCGCCGCCGCTGCGCGGGCGCTGGCATTCGCTCTGGACGCGCCGGGCCGGGGAGAACTGCCTGACGGCGGGCTTGACCGGGTCACGATATGGGCGTTCGACGACCGGTTCGAGGGACGCAGGCCGGACATCGCGTCCGCGGTGGAAATCGCGGTGGGGAGGAAGCATCAGGGCACCGGGCTGTCCCACCGGATGGTGGCGGCGATGCGTGACGCGGCCAGGGACTCCGGATTTACCCGGCTGGTCGCACCGGTGCGGCCAAACGGCAAGCACAACCACCCGCACATGCCGATGACTCAGTACATCAAGACGCTGCGCGACGACGGCTTGCCCGTGGACCCGTGGCTGCGCGTGCACGTCAGGATCGGCGGGCGAATCCTGCGGGTGGCACCCACTTCGATGGTCATGGTCGGCTCGCTGCGGCAGTGGCGGACATGGACCGGGCTGCCGTTCGACACCTCCGGTGATGTGATCGTGCCCGAGGCGCTGGTACCGGTGCACTGCGACGTGGACCACGATCACGCCGTCTACGTGGAGCCAAACGTCTGGGTTGAGCACGACCTTTCCGCGGCCGGAGCCGGGGCCGCTAGTTAGGCTGGGTAGCGTGTCCGATCACTACCAGGCGCCCGGCTGGTTCACGCGCAACGTGTTTAACGAAGCTGTGGCGTTCCTCACCCGCCAGGGCGTGAGCGTTATGGGCTCCCGGGTCCTGGCCGTGAAGGGCCGGACGAGCGGCCAGTGGCGCACCACCCCGGTGAACCTGCTGACCTACGACGGCCACCGGTATCTGGTCGCGCCCCGCGGCGAGACTCAGTGGGTGCGCAACCTCAGGACCGCAGGCACGGGCGAATTGCGCCTGGGCAAGCGCGCCGAAGGCTTTCGCGGCCGGGAGCTCACCGACGAGGAGAAGGTGCCGGTGCTGCGTGCCTACCTCAAGAGGTGGAAGGCCGAGGTCGGGATCTTCTTCGAGGGCACGGGGCCGGACTCCAGCGATGACCAGCTCCGCGCCATAGCGCCCAAGCACCCGGCGTTCGAGGTACTTCCGGACAAGTAGGCCGTCGAACCACGTTTGCTAGGAGCTCACTCGGTCTCGTCGCCCTCGAAGCCGATGAGCCAGTGCAGACCGTGACGGTCGATGACCTGCCCGTCTGACGCGCCGTGGGGCCGAGTCTGCAAGTCGTCCACTACCCGCCCGCCTTCGCCGAGGAGGGAAAACCACTGGCGCAGTGTCGACGGGGCAGCAGTACCAAGAAGGGACAGCATCATGCCTTGGGCGTGGAACGGCTGCTCATCCCCGGCCGCGTCAGCGCCAAACAGCGAGACGGGTCCGCCCACCAGGTAGCCGTGGGCAATGGCGTCCGGCGGACCGTCTGTCCGGTTGAACTCCGCGAAGGTGTGCAGCCGAACCGCACTGCCGAAGACCTCACCGTAGAACGTCAGGGCATCACGGGCAGTGCCTGGGAAGAGAATGTAGGGCGTTAGGCCGGCCATGGATCAAACCTAGCCACCTTTGGCGCCAGGACGGCTGTCATCGGCGTGGTCGGCGACCTGCTGGCTCTGGCGCGGTCGCGGGAAACGTCCTGAGCAGTGCCTCACCGGCGTCCCGGGCCGACCGGAGTAGCGGCGTGGAGCCGAGCTGGCCGCGGCGGCCGACACCGTCAGAGAGCACCGCCGCCGTGCCGGAGTCCTCGGGCAGCACGGCCAGCACCGGGACACCGAGCGCATGGGCGACCTCGCGCGCCGGGTGCGTGCCGGGCCCGGTCAGCAGCAGGGTGAGCCGCTGTGTACCGCCGAGCAGTTGCGAGAGGAATTCGACTCTCGGCCGGGCCGCCCACACCTGGCGCAGCGACGGCCTCAGCACGAGCACGACCGCGTATGCCGCCGAGAGCACCGCCGTGGGCTGGCCGGGGCCGACGTCGAGCCGGCCGCAGTCGGCCAGCACGTCGGGTGTCTGCGCCATCAGCGTGGACGCCACGGCGGGCCACGCCTGGGCTAGCCCGGTGGCCTGACGGGGGTCTGTCAGGCCGGGCAGAACCATCCGGGTGCTGGCCGCGTCCAGCGGCATGAGCTGGCCGGCCAGGCTCGCGGCGGCGGCACGCGGGTCGCGGCCCGCCTCGATGGCGTGCGCCACAAGACCCTGACCGGCGGGCACGTGGCCCGCCAGCACGCCCGCGAGCACATCCCCTCCGCTCGGGTCGCACTCGGCGACGATCACCCCGGCGCGGTCCGGCCACGCGAGCGCGAGCGCCAGCGCGGCGGTCGTGACCCCTGGCGAGCCGCCCGCCGACGTGAGCGCGTAGAGGCTCCCCACCTCGGCCGCGCCTAACCTCGGCGCGTGACGATGAGAGCGAACTGCCCGGTCGACGCCTGCTCCGCGACGGCCGGCCCGTTCGCGGCCCCGACGAGCAGGTCGACGACGTCGAGCCCGTCTGAACCGGCGGCCGTGTCCACCGCCTCGACGACGGCGCGGACCGGAGCCGCCAGCTCCTGCGGGCCGGCCGAGCCACCGGGCTCGCCCTGATCACCGGGGGTCGCCACGATCAGCACCTGGTCGCCGGGGAACAGTCCGCTGGCCGGCAGCGTGGATGGCTTCACCGCGACGGGCACGAGCTGCTGGCCGGGGGCGGGCGGCTGCGCCGTGGTCAGATCCGACGGGGCGAGCAGGGTGCCCGCCCTGAGCGCGACGGCGGCGGTCTCCCCGCTCACTTGGCTCAGCTGCCCGGCGGGTATCACCCGGACGCCCGGCGCTACCGTCACGCCGGTCGTGGCGAGGTCGGCTGCGGTGATGACGGCGCCCGCCGGCACGTCGGCTGTCACCATCACGACGGGAACTTGCCGGTCTGCTCGCTGGTACAGCGTCGCGCTGACGACCACGCCGGCCGCGGCCATCGCCACGGCCAACGCGACCATGGCCGGACGGCGCCGCCGAGGCAGCCCGAGAAGCTGGCCGACGTCCGACGCCGGTGATGCCGCCCGGCCCGCGCCGTTGGCCTGCACGTCGCGGTCGGGAAAGTACACGGCACCGATCCCGGCAGGCGGCTGCGTGCTCATGGGGTGCTCACCAGCGCCTCGCCCTGCGCGATCGGGACGCGGAATTCGTACGGCGCCGCCAGGGCCGGGTCGAGCACGCCGCCGGTGCCGCCAGACCCGGTCCAGCTGACTCGCCAGGTCACGATCAGCGTCGCCTGGTAGGCGTTGCCCGGCTGCCCGGCCGACGGCTCGGCGTAGGTGTAAGAACAGTCGGTGTGCTGCCCTGAAGCGGGCTTCGCCGGGTCGTAGGCGGTGCCCGGACCCGTGCAGCTCATCGGCTCGAGCCCGGCGCCGGGATCGAAGGTGATGCCGACTGGGGCCGCGGTCGCGGTAGCCCACACCGGCCCTGCTCGCACGGTGACGCTGCGCGGTTGCCAGTCCGCCGCCGGGATCCAGAACCACTCGGGCAGCCCGACGAGCCCGTCCTTGCCTCGCGGTGGAGCAGTGGCCGCTGGAGTTACCGGAATCTGCAGCTGGCTCAGCGCCTGCACAAGGAGCTGCCGCGGAGTCACCGCCGGGTTCCCGGTCGCCACATCGACCAGGACGGCTTGCGGCTCGTTGTCTACCGTCTTACCGCCCTGGCACTCCAGCAGTGCCCACGCGTAGCCCTTCGGCGGTGGCCAGGCCAGCCCGAGCTGCTGCGCCTGCGCCGTTGTCAGCGGAGGGCCGATGGCGCAGCCCTCCTGAAGCTGGCTGCCGCCCGAATCCGGTCCTGAACCGCCCGAACTGCTCTGATAGCTGCACTGCACGG
>JASIGS010000732.1 GCA_030052355.1 Streptosporangiaceae bacterium
CCTTCGTGAGCGCGAGCAGCGCCCACTGCCCCGCGGTCGGGTGCAGCACGCACGCCTGGAGGTCACCGGTTGCGCCAAGCGAGGTGCCGGGCCGGGCCCGCCAGCCCTGGCCTGCCGGCAGGGGACCGCCGTCGATGGTGTTCACGCACGCCGCGCCGCGGCGGACGCCGGAGCCGTAGAAGCCGTCCTTGGCCTCCCAGGCGGCGAGCAGCAGGTACAGCAGCATGAATACGCCGTAGATCCTGGCGATCGTGCCGAGCGGCCGCATCGGTGCCGCGGTGGCCGCGGCGTCCGGGTCGGCTGCGACTGACGGTCGCGGACCTCGAACCAGGCCCACCCCGAAGGGCACGACGAGGTAACCCGCGACGAGCAGCAGCAAGAGCAGCAGAGCCAGCAGGGTCATGGCGGTCCTTCCGGTCCTGACGAGCGGCTTTATCGATAGTCGTTATTATCGATAAGCGATATGGTGTCGCCCTGAGGGCTCCTCAGTCAACCGGGACCAGGCGAGCCTCGGCGAGCGCGCCGGACTCGATCTGCAGCACGCCGAAGGTCCCGTGCGGCTGGCGGCGCCGGTCTGTGGGCGAGCCAGGGTTGAAGATCCGGAATCCGCCGTCGCGCACGTCGAGCGGGATGTGCGAGTGACCGAAGACGACCAGTTCCGCATCGGGGAACGCGGCTCGCATCCGGCGCAGCCGTCCACTCGCGGCGCCGCTGTCGTGGATCATCGCGACCCGCAGGCCGGCTAGTTCAGTCTCCAGGGTGGGCAGCGCACCCCAGGCGGCCACATCGGGCCCGTCATTGTTGCCGACGACCGCGCGCACCGGGGCGTACTGGGCGAGCTCGGTGAGGACCGCCGCGGTGCAGACGTCGCCGGCGTGCAGGATCATGTCCGCGCGCCGCAGCCAGGTCGCGAGGACCGGCGGACACGACCTCCACCGCCGCGGCGCGTGGGTGTCGGACACTGCAACAACTCGCACCGGCTCATCCTGCCATCGCCCGCGGTGCCGGCCTGAGCGATGCCGCCGCGCGCCTGGCCTTACCAAGTGGGCGGCCCGGATGGGCCAGACGCGCGGCTTGGGCGGCCGGACTACCGGCAGCGTCGTGCCGCCGGACCGGCGCGTCTCTGCCGTGGCCGCCGGCCAGGACGAGGCGCGCCACGCGGGATCATCGACCCCCCCAGTTCCCGGCGTGCCGACCTCAGCCGTACCGGGAGGCTGACCCAACCAGCACGGAGCAAGCCAGGCGCAGCAACGCCTCGCCCTGGCTACCGCAGTCAACCGCGGACCTGCTGGCTGGCGCCATCCCCGAATCCGGGGATGCGCGAAGCGGCCGGGAACCCTAAACTGCCCGCGACTACTATCGCTCAGCCGCAGGATGTTCCGTGACGCTCGACTCGGCCAGGGCCTCGGCGCACGTAACGAGCCCCGATGGCACAGTGACCCCGATCCCGGACGGGACGCAGCTGGTGTTCGGCCGCGGCCCGGACGCTGATCTGCTGATTCCGGCTGGACCCGGCTTGTCCCGGCGCGCGGGCGTGATCAGCGCGGTGGCCGGCGGCGCCTGGGTGGCGAACATCAGCCATACCCACGCGTTGTATGCCGAGGGCGACGGTTACCGCATCCGGCTACCACGGCTGGATGAGCCCAGCGAGCCGTCGAGGGGCTGGTTCCTGCGTGCCGGAGCTGCGCTGGTCGGCTCCCGGTCGATGCTCGATGCGGGCAAGCCGCTCCGGCTGGTGGTAGTGGCCGCGCGGCCGGCCGGCGAGGCTGCCCTCCCGCCGGGGCGGCTCGACGGCGACCCCACCCTGCTGCCGTTTTATCTCGACCCGAATACCAAGCTGTTCCTCGTCGCGCTGCTGTGGTGCAGGCCGTGGCTGGTTGACCCGGACCGGGCCTCGCCGCTGCCCAGGACTCCGGAGATCGCTAGAGCCGCGCTCCAGGTGACCGACGCGCATCACGAGCTCGCGTGCTTCGACACCGACCCGGTGTTCCGCGACCGGCTGTCGGCGCGGGTGGGCGAGCACGTCAAGGTGCTGCGACGCAAGCTGCTCGAGCGCGGCATGGTGCGGCCGGGCGTTCGCCTGTCCGACGAGGTGGCGGTCGGCGCCCTCATCGAGGGCGCGATCGTCACGCCGCAGGACCTTGACAGGCTCAGCGACCCTGCCTGGTGCTCGCGCCAGGAAGACCTATGGTGGACCCAGGTCCGGTGAGCACGGTCACCTGCTAATACTCGACGGACTAGGGCGCACAGGGGGCCGACGCCGGGAGCACGATGTCCGCTCGATGCGGGCCCCGCTAAGCGTTGGCAGCCTGCGTTCCGTGCACGCGATTCGTCTGCTCGTGCGCCATGTGGACGATCATGGTGGTCTGGCCGCGGTCGTCGCGGACGGGAACGTTGGCGATCGTCCAGTAGCGCTCCTCGAACTCGCCCGGGCGGCTTTGGTCCTCGACGTCGTACTTCGTTGCGTTGATGAAGTCCGGCAGCCCCGTGGCGAGCACGGATTCCAGGGAGGCCCGAAGGTCGCGCGGGCCGGTGTCGTCCGGGTCGCGCGGGTTCTCCGGGAATGCCTCGAGGATGTTCCGGCCAAGGATCCTCTCCGGGGCGCACCCGGCGGCGTCCAGGTAGCCGTCGCTGATGTCGAGGATGATCAGGTCTGGGCTGAGGAGTGCGACGGCGCCCGGCATGGACTTGAAGGCCGCTCTGTAGTCGATGTGAGGTGTCACTGAACTTCCCCCCGATTGGCTCTCCTCGTGCCAGGGTCGCTTCGGGTATGCGCTCCATCCGGGGACTTGCGCCCGCTGGACCCTGGCGAAGGCCTCTGTAAGGGCTTTCCCGCATCCCGGCCGGTTATGTCGCGTGCGGCGGCTTTACCCAGTGCCCGAACCGCCTCGACTCGACCGCGGGCGGCTCGGCGACTGGCCTGGCCCGCCACCAGCAACCAGAACGCCGATCCCTATGAGCCCACCTTGAACCTGGCCTGCGCGCTAACCCCGCTGGTGTCGGTAGCCCGGACGGTGTAGGTACCGGGCGGAATCGACCCGGCGTAGAAGTCGTGATCCTGATTGAGCGCGTAGTTGAAGGTGCCGTCCTGGTCCACGATCGGGTGGTACCGCGACGTGCCGACACCCACCAGCGTGATGGTCAGCAGGCTGCCCGCCGGCCACGACTGCCCGCGGACGATGAAAACCGTGTCGGCGTCGCCGGTGGGCTGGCTGACGCCGATGGCCGGCGAACTTGACGGCAGGTCGGCAAGGGTCACGCAGCCCCCTCCCGCTGGCGGGCTCCCGCCGCCCGGTAGCGGGCTCCCGCCGCCCTGCGGCGGCGGACCGATGACGGGTCCGAGGCCGCCGTCACACCCGCCGCTCGACGGTGACGAGCTTCCGGTCACCGACGGCGACGTGCTCCCTGCAGCCGAAGGTGACGTGCTCGCCGCGGTCGTGCGGCCCGACGTCGGCCCGGCACCCGCGGTGAACCGGCCGGCCAGCCAGCTCGCGGCGAGCAGGCCGACGGTCGCAGCG
>JASIGS010000733.1 GCA_030052355.1 Streptosporangiaceae bacterium
GTTCACGATGCCAGCGAGGCAGGCGGCGTGAGTCGGGAGGGCCCGGGTGCTGCGTGAAGTGTTCGTCATCTCGGGGCACCGGCTGCTGCCGGTTTCCGGCGACGCGGCGCCGGGCATCCCGCTCGCGACGGCTCTTTTTCGTTCCCCGGAGTCGCGGTGGCGGGCGTGCGGCAGTCGCCCGGGGATAGCGGATGGCCGGTGCTGGTGCCCGCCTAGCTGGTGCCGGATTCCGGGATCGTCCGCGCGATAACAGTGCAGGAGGTGAGGACATCGGCAGTGGTAGACCTGCCCTATGCGCCCGGCAGCGTCGCGGTCGCCAGGAGGAGGCTGACCGATGACCTCATCGCTGCTGGAATCTATGACCCTGCCGTTGGCGACGCGGCTCTGGTCGTCAGCGAGCTGCTCAGCAACGCCATCCGGCACGCTAGCCCGCTTCCAGGCGAGAACGTGCAAGTCGCCTGGGCGGTCGGCGATGGTTCCGTCGAGGTGGCGGTCAGCGACGGTGGCAGCGCCACCAGGCCGCGACCGGCCGAGGCCTCGCTGTCCTCGCTCGGCGGGCGCGGCCTCGGCATCGTCGATTTCCTGTCCCGCAGGTGGGGGGTGCGGACCGACGACAACGGGCTGACGGTCTGGGCGATCGTGGCCGCGCCTCCGGTGGGCGCCGACAAGCCAGACGACAAATCAGCTGGGCCCAGCGGCGACGCGGATGCGTAGTCCGCTGCGCAGCCGGTGATAACTGCTGTCGGGGAAGCGGTGCCCGGCAGCGGCGGAGCGGGTCAGCGCGAAAGGGGCCTGGGCTTCTGCGTGCGGTAGGGCGCCGCAAAGAGCAGGTAGCAGCACGGCACGGGAACGATCACGGTGTTGTCCTCGGGCGGCCCAGGACCTGGCGCGTCCGCCGTGCGGACCGGTGTTGCATACACGGCGGGGGGCATGGTGGCTCAGGCCCATGGCGTTAACACCGAGATCGGGCGTCTCCGGACCGTGCTCATGCACAGGCCGGGGGTGGAGCTTGCCCGGATCACCCCGCGGCACAAGGACCGCCTGCTCTTCGGGTCGCTGCCGTGGTTGACCCGGGCGCGCCAGGAGCACGACATCCTCACGCAGCGGTTGCGCGATCACGGGGTGGAGGTCCTGTACGTCACCGAGCTGCTGCAGGACGTCCTGGAGTACGAGCCCGCGCGGAACGAGGCGATCTGCCTGGCCCTGGCCGACGCGGGACTCGGTGACGACCTCCGCGGCCAGCTTCGCTCCTACCTGGAAGACCTCAGTCCCGAGGCGCTCGCCAGCGTGCTCATCGCCGGGCTGACGCCTAGCGAGCTGAAGGCCGGCCGCGGCATGGTCTACGAGCTGCTCGACCGGCACGACTTCGTCCTGGACCCGCTGCCGAACCTCGTCTTCACCAGGGACGCGAGCCTCTGGATCGGTGATCAGCTGGCGGTTGCCAGCCTCGCCAGCGAGGGCCGCCGCCGGGAAGCGCACCTGGCGAGCGTCATCTACGGCCATCACCCGCGCTTCGCGGGCACGACGTGGCTCTACCGGCCCGAGTTCGAGCACCTCGACGGCGGCGACGTGCTGCTGCTCGCCCCCGGCGTGATCGCCGTCGGCGTCGGCGAGCGGACCACCGCTGCCGGGGCGGAGCGGCTGGCCAAGCGGGCCTTCGAGGCTGAGCTGGCGCACACCATGCTGGTGGTCCCCATGAGCCAGCACGGCGGCTGCGGGCACCTCGACACCGTCTGCGCGGTCGTCGACGTCGACGCCGTGCTCATGCACCCCGCGGTTGCGTACTCGCTGACCGCGCGAACGATCACGCCGCGGCCCGACGGGATGCGCGTATCGAGGCCGCAGCCGTTCCTGGAGGCGGCCGCCCAGGCCATGGGCATCGAGCGGCTGCACGTCCTCGACACCGGTACCGAGCCGGTGTGCGGGCCGCACGGTGAGTGGGAGGACGGCAGCAACGTGCTCGCGGTAGGCCGTAGGGTCGCGATCAGCCACGAGCGGAACTCGCAAACCAATGCGAGGCTGGAGGACGCGGGCATCCGTGTCATCCCGGTCCCGAGCAGCGAGCTCGGGAGTGTGCGCGGCGGACCGCGATGCATGGCCTGCCCCATCACCCGGGACCCGGCTCGGCGCGAGAGCGAGGGCACCGACGAGCTGCGGCCTTCGGAGCCGATGCTCGAACCGCGGCGCGAGGCAGTGCCGCTCGCCGACCCGGACCGGCCGCTCGTTCCCGTGCCAGCGTTGGCGGCACTCTCGCTGGCTCGCGGGCACCGGGCCGCAGCTAGGGGGCTCGGCCGGCCAGCGTCCGCCTTGCCGTTGCCCGAGGCAGGCTCGTACGCAGACTGAGACTCTCAGTACCAGCCGGAATCTCGCGTTGAACCACGGCAACGCACGACGAAGTCATGCAGGCCCCAGTGACAGCAGGAAGCCCTGGACCTGCTGAGCCAGCCCGTTAAGCGGGCGCGGCTCAGTTAGCGGTCCTGCCTCCGCGATCCGCGACCGCGGCGAACCATCCCGAGCGCCATGACCAGACCCACGATCACGGCGGCGATCAGGGCGAACCTGATCAACTCACCGACGATCGCCATGACCACTATGAACAGGACGACTGCCGCAACGACCAGCAGTGCTATGCGCAGCATGAAATCAGTCTATGCCGGTGCGGCGGTGCGCGCATACCGCGCCCACCACCGCCCGGGCCTAGCCGACATCCGGGCCGAGCCGGTAGTGTGCCCCATGTGGAGCTAAAGGTCTCGACGTGGTCACAAGGCGATCACACCGTTGTGTCCGTTACGGGCGAGATCGATCTTTACACCGCCCCTACCCTGCAATCGGAGCTGATGGCCGCGATCAACGGCGGGCACGTCAAGCTCATCGTGGACATGTCCAGCGTGGACTTCTGCGACTCGACGGGGATCAACGTGCTGCTCGCCGCTCTTCGTCGTGCCCGTGAGCAGGGCGGAGACCTGCACCTGGCCAGGCCGGGGTCGGCCATCCGCAAGGTCCTCCAGGTGACCGGCCTTGAAACGGTCTTCACCGTGCTGGACGAGCCGGCCGAGGTGACAGGGCCCTAGCAGGCGGGTTCGCACCGGAGCAGGCGCACTACTATCGCGTTCATGCCTGGTCGCGTCGCTGTGGTCATCCCGGCGAAGAACGAAGCGGACAGGATCGGCGCCACGGTGACGGCGGCGGCCGGGCTTCCTGACGTGGACATGGTCGTCGTCGTGGACGACGGCTCCACCGACGGAACCGCCGCTAACGCGGCCGCGGCCGGCGCGTACGTGGTCAGGCACGGCAGGAACCGCGGCAAGGGCGCGGCGGTGCAGTCCGGCGCCGAGGCGGTTCGCCGGATGGAATCCGCCGACTCGCAAGGCGATCACCACCTGCTTCTGCTGGACGGCGACCTCGGTGACAGTGCCGCTGGGGCTGGCCCGCTCGTCGAACCGGTTCTGGCCGGGACGGCCGACATGACCATCGCGGTCATCGGACTCGGCAGCGCCGGATTCGGCGTTCTTACGGCCGCGGCTGCTGGGGGGATACAGCGCGCGACCGGGTGGCGTCCCACCCAGCCGCTGAACGGTCAGCGGTGCCTGACCAGAGCCGCCTTCACCGCTGCCCTGCCGCTCGCGGCAGGCTGGGGCCTGGAGACGGGCCTGACGATCGACCTGATGCGCAAGGGCATGCGGATCACCGAGGTCGAAGTGCCGCTTTCGCACCGTGTGCCGGGGAATGACTGGAGATCCCATCTGCACAGGCTCCGGCAGCTTGTCGGGGTGCTCCGGGCTCTCGCAGCCAGGGAGCCGGGGACGTGGCGGATGCGCCGTCAGCAGGCTGGCGAGGGCGCCGGGCCGAGGTGGCGGGGAAAGTCGTTCCCTAAAAGACCACCGGCTGGCGCGGACGGGGACGCCCCCGGCGAGGCCGGCGACACCGATGCGATCATGATGCCGTGAGCTACCGCTACTCCTACCTGGGCCCGCGCGGAACCTTCACCGAGGCGGCCGTCCGCATCCTGCGCGGCGACAGCCACGGTCAGGAGGCGCTGGCGTGTCCGTCCATTCAGGCCACGCTGGACGCCGTGCGCGGTGGCGAGGCCGAGCTGGGCGTGGTGCCGATCGAGAGCTCGGTGGAGGGTGCCGTCACCGCGACGCTGGACGAGCTTGCAGTCGGCACCGAGGTAGTGATCTGCGCCGAGGTTCTCGTACCTGTGGAGTTCGCGCTGCTGACGCGGCCCGGCGCGACGCTGGCCGAGATCAAGTCCGTCGGTGGCCACCCGGTGGCCCAGCCGCAGTGTCGCCGCTGGCTGGCAGCGAACCTGCCGCACGCCGACTGGCGGCCCGCAGCATCCAACTCCGACGCGGCGATGCAGGTCGCCGACGGTCAGCTGGACGCGGCCCTGGCCGGCGTCTTTGCGGCCGAGCTTTACGGGCTGGTGGCGCTCGCCACGGATGTTCACGACCGCGACGAGGCCGTCACCCGGTTCGTGGCGGTGCGGCTGCCTGGTGCCATGCCGGAGCCGACCGGGACCGACAAGTCGTCGGTCGTGGCGTTCCTCGCCGACGATCATCCCGGCGCGCTAATGGACATACTCGGTCAATTCGCTATACGTGGCGTCAACCTGACGCGGATCGAGTCGCGGCCAACCGGCGACGGCATCGGCCGGTACTGCTTCTTTATCGACTGCGAGGGCCACATCGCGCAGACCCGGGTCGGCGAGGCTCTCATGGGCCTCAAGCGAGTCTGCAGCGCGGTCCG
>JASIGS010000734.1 GCA_030052355.1 Streptosporangiaceae bacterium
GGTCGGCCACCGCGACGCCGATGGCCTCGCCGAGCGCCGCGAGCACGTCGGGCTTGCGCGGCTGCCCGCTGGCTCGCCGGGCTATCTGGCCGTTCGCGTCCAGCACCAGCACGGTCGGGGTTCGCAGCACGTTGAGTTCGCGCACCAGGTCAAGCCGGGATTCGGCGTCGATCTCGACGTGCGCCACGCCGTCAACCATGCCAGCCACGTCGCCGAGGATCCGCCTGGTTGCCCGGCATGGGGCGCAGAACGCCGAGGAGAACTGGACCAGCGTGGCCCGCTCGCCGAGTGGCTGGCCGAGCTGCTCACCCGTCAGGACGAGCTCGGGACCGGCCCCGCCCTGGACCGGCGGGGCAGACGCCGGGTCCGGAAGTGGCACGTTCCCAGCCCAAGGCGCGTCGGCGGCTGCGGGCACGTTGCGCACCTTGACAGGGCGCATCCGGCCATTCAGGCCGCGCCAAGCCACACCGCCGACCAGCGCGACGATCGCCGCGGCAAGCAACGCGATTAGCCCAGGGCTCATGCCGCTTTCAGCGTACGGCGGACCGAGAGCATTCCCGACTCACGCCGCGGGAATTGTCACCAGCACCCTGCCGGCCGCGGTGGTGATCTGGAAGGCGTGCACGGAACTTGCCGAGATCGGTGACTGCGCCGCGTACCAGCCAGTCTGGCCGTACGGGCGGATGGTCCATGTGCCGGCCGACACCCGCTTGCCCGAGCTGCTCAGCACGTAGAACTTGCAGGAGGTGCCCGGCGCGATGCCGCTGACCTCTACCCGCCACTTAGTGCCCGCGCCGTAATCCACCCTTGCCCAGACGCCCGCGTAGCTGGCGGCCGCTACCTCGCCCCCGCCCGCCGGGCTGGCTCCGGCTCTGGTCAGCTCCACGGCGGTGACAGCACCGGCCACCATGACCGCTGCCGCTGCAACGGCAACCGCACCACGCCACAACCTGCCACGCCGCCGCGACACTTGCCTGAGCAGCGAGTTCAGCACGTCAGGCGACAGCTCGGCCGGCTCGTCGTGGCCACCCGCTGCGATCCGCTCCGCTTCCTCGAGGGACACCCGGCCGAGCATCGCGGGCAGCGGCGCGAGCCCCACCAGCTCGTCCCGGCACCGCGCACAGTCGCGCAGGTGCTCGTCGACGAGCGGTCTGTCTGTCCTGTCTATGGCGCCCAGCACGTACACGCCGAGGAGCATCTGCACCTCTCGGCAGTCCGTCCGGCCGGCATCTTCCGCGGTCACGGCGCCAGCCCCCGTTCCTCCAGTGCCAGCCGGAGTGCCCGGAGCGCATAGAACGTGCGCGACTTCACGGTGCCGGCCGGAATGCCGAGAGTAGTGGCGGCCTCAGCGACCGACTTGCCTCGGTAATAGGTCTCCAGCAGCACGAGCCGGTGCTCGTGCCGCAGCGTGGTCAGTGCGTCAGCGACCGCCCAGGACTCAAGCGCCCGGTCCGCCTCATCGGGAGCCGGTACTGCCTCGAGCGCCGCCTCGCCGGTTTCCTGAGGCCGCGCCTTGCGCGCCCGGTAGGAGTCGATCGCTATGTTCCTGGCCACGGCGAACAGCCAGGGCCTGGCGGGCCTCCCCTCGATGGCCCGTGGGTGCTGCCAGGCACGCAGCAGCGTTTCCTGCACGATGTCCTCCGCACGCTGATGATCACCGCTCGCCAGGTGCTTCGCATAGCGCAGCAGCGGTGCCGCGTGCTCGTCGTAGAGGGCGCGAATCAGTTCCTCGTCGGCAGACGCCCCTGAGTTCCTCGCACCCGCGCCCCACAGGCCTGCCACGCCTGCTATAACGCGCGGCGCGGCCGTCCGGTTCAAAGCCGGGTGGCACTACCCGCCGGCGAACGGGGGCAGGACCTCGATCACCGCGCCGTCGGCGAGCTGCACGCTCTCCGCGGCGCGCCGTCCCACCGGACTCCCGTTGATAAGGAACGACGACCGTGCCAGCACGGCCTGCAGCCGGCCAGGAGCACCCGTTCCCCTCGCCAAGACGAGCGCGTCAGCCAGCGTCTGCGCGGTCACGGTCTGCTCGGCGGTGCCCGCGGCCTCTTTGGCGGCTGCCCAGTACCGCAAGGTCACAATGGCCATGTCAGCTATCCTCGCTCATAACGCCCCGGACGACGAAGACTCGGGTGTTCGTGCGGGAGTCCAAGAGGATGTTTTGCGGGCGAATTGCACCGCGGGGCGGAGGTGGCACGTCGTGAGCAACGTACTGCTGCTCACCAACGGGCGCGAACCGCCCGCCGACATCCTGCCCTCGCTCAGCCTGCTGCCGCACTCGGTCCGGGTTGTTCCCGCGGCCGCCGAGCACGTGGCCGGCAGCAACCCGGTGCCCGACGCTGTGCTGGTCGACGGGCGCCGGGACCTGGTCGGTGTCAGGCAGGTGCTGCGAGTGCTGCGGGCCACCGGCAACAGCGTGCCCGTCATCGTGATCGTCACCGACGGCGGCTGGGCGGCGGTCGCGTCGGACTGGGGTGTCACTGACCTCTTGCTGCACACCGCCGGCCCCGCCGAGGTGGAGGCGCGGC
>JASIGS010000735.1 GCA_030052355.1 Streptosporangiaceae bacterium
ATCAGCAGCACGCTCCGCCCGCTGGCGGCCAGTTCGGCGGCGATCACGCCGCCGCCGGCGCCCGACCCGACGACCACGACCTCATAGTGCTCGTTCATCCGGGTATCCCTAGATAGGACCAGTCCTTGTCCAGCCGGGCGGCGAGCGGGGGAGCGAAGCCGATCTCCGACCAGGCACCGGGCCCGGGTGCACCGGGCGCCACGAAGTCGCTGTAGAACGCCTCGCACGCGAGCGAGCGCAGCAAGCCGAACTCGGGGGTGAACTGGTGCCCGGCGAGCGCCTCCGGCCCCTGCGCGGCAGGCGCGGCGAGTACCCCGACGGCCGCGAGGGCGAACGCGCGCTGCCCGTCCGGCATGCGCGCGAGCAGCGCGTCGATGTACACCTCGGGCCAGACCCGGGCTGAGCCGGGCACGATCGCATCGCAGATCGTGCGGACCTGATCGGCGGCAGCGTCATCGAGCACCGTTAGTCGCACCGGATCACCACCTTCATCACCTCGGTCGGGTTGTCCATCGCGAACCTGATGGCCGCCGGCGCGTCCGCCAGCGGGAACTGATGGCTGATCAGCCGGGCGAGCCGGCCGGCGTTGCGCTCGACGACCGCCACGGCGTCCGCGAACTCGGCCGCGTTGCAGCAGCTCACGCCCAGCAGGTCGAGTTCCTTCTCGGTCAGGATGCCGACCCGGATCGCGGCCAGCTCGTTGGACATGCCGACCTGCACGGCACGGCCAGCCGAGGCCACCATGGCGACCATCGCCTGCACCGCCGCCGCGACGCCGGTCGCGTCGAACACGACAGGGGGCCCGGCGCCGCCTGCCCACCGGCGCGCGGCCTCGACGACCTGGTCGGCGTCGCTCCAGCGCAGCGTCTGGGCGCCTAGCGCCCTGGCCAGCTCGAGCCGGCTGTCCTGCAGGTCGACCAGCAGCAGCTCGGCCCCGCGCTCGCGGGCCACGATGGCGATGCACTGGCCGATCGGCCCGGCGCCGAGCACGACGACGCGCTCGCCGGGCAGCACGGCCGCCCGGTTGACGGCTCGCACCGCGATCGACACGGGCTCGGCCGTGGCTGCGATCGCGGGATCGCCGACATCGATCGGGAACACCTGCTGCTGGGGCAGCACGAGCCGGTGCTGCAGGCCGCCGTCGGCGTGCACCCCGGTGAGCCTGAAGTTGTCGCAGGTGTTTGGCCGGCCGACGCGGCACGGGTAACACTCGCCGCAGGCGTGCAGCGGGAACACGACGACCCGTTGCCCGACGGCAAGCTCGGCGACGCAGCCGGGACCGATCGCGCTGATCATGCCCGCCAGCTCGTGCCCCTGGATCCGCGGGAACTGCGAGCCGCCGGCGGCGTCGGACAGGTGCCCGGCGAAGAAGTGATAATCCGAGCCGCAGATGCCGACGGCCTCCGGGCTCACCTCAACCTCGCCGGGACCCGGCGGCGGCGGGTCCGGCACCTCGGCGAGTTCCATGGCGCCCACGCCGAGCGTCACCGCCGCCTGCATCGGTCCTGTCCTTTCTTAGACCGGGAACGTGGCAGACCGGGCGGGCTCCCCGCAGCCGCGCTGGTGAGGCCGGGGCCGGTCACGATGTGGCTGGCCCCGCCGCCGGGCTGTGCGGCAGTTCTTCCGGGGGAGCATCCCCGGGTCCCTGCGCACCGCGCAGCAGGTACGCCGAGCGGAGCAGTTCTGGCTGGTCACGCAGTTCGGCGGCGGGCCCGGAGAACCGCAGCCGGCCGCCCTCCATCACGTAGGCGTGTTGCGCCAGGCTCAGCGCCACGGTGGCGAACTGCTCGATCAGCAGCACTCCGATGCCGGCCGCGGCGATTTCGCGGATCGTCGGGATCAGCCGGCTGACCACCACCGGCGCCAGGCCTAGTGACAGCTCGTCGATGAGCAGGTAGCGCGGCCTGGACACCAGGGCCTGCGCCAGCACAACCATCTGCTGCTCGCCGCCGGACAACGTCCGGCCCACCGCAGAAAGCCGCCTGGACAGCTCGGGGAACAGCTCGAGCGCCCAGGTTCGCCCGGCCTGGGCTTCATCCTTGCCGAGCGAGTACGTGGCGACGCGCAGGTTGTCCTCGACGGTCAGCTCGGTGAGCAGCCTGCGGCCCTCAGGCACGATGGCGATCCCGGCGCGGCGGATCCGGTCGGGCCGGACGCCGGCCAGGTTGCGCCGCTGCAGCTGCACCGACCCCGCGCGCAGGCCGAGCACGCCGCCGACCGCGAGCACGAGGCTGGACTTGCCCGCCCCGTTGGGCCCGAGCAGCGCCGTCACCTCACCCGCCGGTATCTCGATCGAGACGTCCTGCACCACCGCGTGCCCGCCGCGCTCGACCGTGAGATTGCTCAGCCGCAGCACGTCCTCCGCCTGCTCACCCGGCGACTTGGCGGGGGGTCCGGGGGGTCGTCCCCCCTGGTCAGCGCTGACTGGCTCCGTAACGGCCGGCGGCGTCTCGCTCATCACACCTCCGCGGTACCGAGGTAAGCGCGGACCACCTGCTCGTCCCGCAGCACCTGCGCGGTCGGGCCGGATGCGATCAGCTTGCCGAAGTCCAGCACCGCGGTGGTCGCGCAGCAGGCAGACACCAGGCTCATGTCGTGGTCGACGAGGATCGTCAGCGCCCCCGTGTGCTCGGGGATCGCCCGGATCACCTCGCTCATGTGCTCGGTGTCGCTGTCGGGCAGCCCGGCGGCAGGCTCGTCCAGCAGCACGAGCTTCGGCCTGCCCACCACGGCGCGGGCAACCTCGACGAGACGGCGATCGCCGGCCGAAAGCGTCGCGACTGGCGTCGCCGGGTCGCAGCCCAGCCCGACGAACGCGATCGCGTCCAGCACGTCGGCCCGCCGTGAGCCGCGGCTCAGCCCGGAGTGCTCGTGTATCAGCGCGACGTTCTCGTACACCGACAGCCGCTCGATGGCCTGCTCGGTCTGGAACGTGCGCCGCACTCCCCAGCGCGCCCTGCGGTAG
>JASIGS010000736.1 GCA_030052355.1 Streptosporangiaceae bacterium
GGCTCGGGACAAGCCGCGTCGATGGCGCTGATGCTGGCGCTGGCCGGCGGCCGGGACCGGATCGTCATGCCGCACGACGGCTACTACAACGGCCGCGCGCTGGCGGGCAAGCTACGCCCGCACGGCGCCGAGGTCACGGTGGCCGACCTGCGGGACCTCCCCGGGGTCGAGCGCGAACTGCGCCGCGGCCCGGCCGTGCTGTGGGCGGAGACGCCGACCAACCCGCTGCTGCGCGTCGCCGACCTAGCGGCGCTCGGCGGGCTCGCCGCCGCCGCGGGCGCTCCGATGGTCGTCGACAACACGGTGGCGACCGGGCTGCTGCAGCGGCCACTGGACCTCGGTGCTGTCGCGTCGCTGTGCTCGCTGACCAAGTCGGCGTCCGGGCACTCCGATGTCATCGCCGGCGCGGTGCTGACCCGCGACGCGGAACTGGCGGCTGGACTGCGCGCGTGGCGGACGCTCGGCGGCGGGATCTTGGGTCCCATGGAAGCCTGGCTGGCGCTGCGCGGGCTGAAGACGCTGCCGCTGCGGATCGCGCGCCAGTCCGAGAACGCGCTATCGATCGCCGAGCACCTGGCCGCGCATCCGCGGGTCCTGGCCGTGCACTACCCAGGCATCAGCGCCGAGACGCTGGCCGTTGCCCGCGCGCAGATGCCGGACGGATTCGGGCCGTTGCTGTCGTTCGAGCTGGACGGCAGCGCGGCGGACGCGGACGCGGTGATCGCGGCCGCCCGGCTGATCGCGCCGGCCACTAGCTTCGGCGGGGTGGAATCAACGTGGGAACGGCGGGCCCGCTGGCCGGGCGAGACCGCTCCGAACTCGCTGATCCGGCTCTCGGCCGGCGTCGAGCCGGCCGAGGACCTGATCGCCGACATCGACAAGAGCCTGGAGGCGCGGGCCGGGTGACCGACTACGCGGACTTCGCGCGCTTCTACGACCAGATCATGGGTGACCGGACCGAGACCGTTGCCCGGATCGAGGGTTACCTGGATCGGTACCGGCCCGGAGCACGCACGCTGCTGGAACTCGGCTGCGGCACGGGCGCCATACTCGCCGGGCTGGCGGACCGGCTCGACGTCACCGGGATCGACCGCTCGCCGGAGATGCTGTCCGTCGCCGCCGCCAAGCTCCCCGGGGTGCCACTGGTGCGGGCCGACATGACCGCGTTCCGGCTGGACACCCGGTTCGACGCGGTCATCTGCGTGTTCGACACACTCAACCACTTGCCGCGGTTCGAGCAGTGGCTGGCCATGTTCGCCCGGGTGCGCGAGCACCTGGCCGACGGCGGGCTGTTCGTGTTCGACGTCAACACGACAGGCCGGTTCGCGCGACTGGACCGCACGCCGCGTTACATCGACTACTTCGGCGGGGGCGTGTTCAGCATGGGGGTCCGCACCTTCGACGGCGACCTCTCGATGTGGACCACCACCATTCTTGAGAGGAACGACGATGGCTCGAGCCGGCGGTATCAGGAACGCATACTCGAGCTCGGGGTGCCGCTGACGCGGCTGCGCGAGGCGCTGGCCGCCGGCTTCGAGCTGCTCGAGCAGGCCGGACTCGACGGCGAGCCGGCGACCGACGAGGCGGAGCGGGTGTTCTTCGCCTACCGGCGCCGGCCCGGCTGACCACCCATCCTGCTGTCAGAGTGGCAGCGGGACTCGGCTGTGGCCGCGGAACGCGCTGACCTCCTGGTAGCCCGCGTCACGCGCCATCCCGGCCAGGTCGCCGATGCGCCAGCTCACGTCGGCGAGCTCATGGCCGTCGGACGCTGTCGTGACCGGGACCCCGAGCCGGTGAAACCGGACGAGCAAGTCTGGAGCTGGGTAAGCCTCCGCGCACGGCCGCTTCCAGCCGGAGGAGTTCAGCTCGGCAGCGAGGCCGCTCGCCGCGGCGGCCGCCGCGATCCGGTCGTGGAATTCCGCCGGAACCTGCGGCCGGTAACCGTCGACCTTGGCCAGATCCGGGTGCGCGAGCACGTCCACCGCACGCGTCGCCGCCAGTTCCTCGACCGACCGGGTGTAGCTGTCCCAGACGCCGTCCACGCTGCGGCTGTTCCACTCTTCCCGGGCCGCTGCCCAGCTGAGCGCGTTGAACATCCACGCGCCGATCCAGTGCACGCTGCCCAGCAGCACGTCGAACGGGTAACCGTCGAGCAGCGCCGCCACCTGCTCCATCCGGCCCTCGTAGTAGTCGACCTCCAGCCCGACCACGACCGGCAGGCCGGCCTCCTTCGCCGCCAGGGCGGTCTGGACGTACTGATCCAGGTCGGCACCCTGCTCTTCGTCCCAGCGTTTGGTCATGCCGGCCCGGCGCTCAGGGCTCGGGTCGTCGTCCCACCAGCCGCGCAGGAGCTCGTCGAACTGGACGAAGCGGGAGGAGTGCTCGGTGACCGCGATCTCGGTCACGCCGAGCTCGGCAGCGTGTTCGCAGTACCCGGCGAGCTGCTCGACCGTGGCCTGCAGCGACCGTCCTGGCCCGTGCCGCCACAAGTGGACGTGGTAGTCGATCACGGCGCCCATCCTGCCGCACCGAAGTGACGCGGACCTGAACTGGCTGCGGGA
>JASIGS010000737.1 GCA_030052355.1 Streptosporangiaceae bacterium
TGGGCACTGGCCGGGCTGTACGGCGCGCTCGGCCCGGCACTGGTGCACTCGCTCACCGGGTCAGGCGACGTCGTGCTCGGCAGCCTGAGTCTGTTCGTACTGGCCGCCTCGGCCGTCGTCGCGATCATCGTGCTGCGCCGGGCGACGGCACGGACGGTGATGGCGTTCGGCAGCCTGGCTCTGGTCGTCGGCGTGGCCGTGACGGTCGTGGCCGTGACCGCGGGCTGGACCGTGGTCTTCTTCGCCGGCTCCGTCATCGCCGGCGCCGGATTCGGCAGCGGCTTCCAAGGCGGAATCCGCACCGTCGTTCCGCTGGCCGCAGCGCATGAGCGAGCCGGAGTCGTCTCCCTGCTGTACGTGGTTTCCTATCTCGGGCTGGGCCTGCCCGCCGTGCTGGCCGGCTTCGGCGTGGTCCACGGCGGAGGGCTGGTCCCAACCACCCGTTATTACGGCGCCGCAGTCATCGCGCTCGCTGCGCTGGCCCTGTTCGGCCTTCTGCGGAACCGGCCAGCACAGGCTGCAACGCCGGCGCCGTCGGCCAGGACGTGCCCGGACGTAACATAGACAGGTCTGTCTGGAGAGGTCAGCATCCCATGGCTGTGAAGCAAGCGAGCATGGCCCGGCCGTCAGCGCGTGAGCGACTCCTGGCCTCGGCCGACGAGCTGTTCTACAACGAGGGCGTCCACACGGTGGGCATTGACCGCATCATCGAGCGGGCAGGCGTGGCCAAGGCATCGCTCTACAACACCTTCGGCAGCAAGGACGAGCTGGTGCGTGCCTACCTGGAAACCCGCCAGGTCAGCGTCAGCCAGGTCATCATGCAGGCGGTGGAACGCTATGACACCCCGCGAGAGCGCTTGCTTGCCGTGTTCGAGGGCCAGGGTGAGCTGTTTGCTCAGCCCGGCTTCCGCGGCTGCGCCTTCGCCCGGGCCAGCGCGGAATCTCAGCCCGGCGACCTGGCCGAGCAAGCTGCCCACGCCTACCGCAGCTGGGTGTACACGCTGCTCACTCAGCTAGCCGCGGAGACTGGCGTGGCCGACCCCGGCGACCTGGCGCGCAAGCTGCACATTCTCTATGACGGCAGCAGCCAGGCCGCGCGGATGGATCACGATCCCAACGCAGCGGTCGCGGCGCGGGCCGCCGCAGCCGCGCTACTCGACGCGGCCCTGGCGGATACGGTCACACCGCGCTCAAGAAGCCGAGGATCACGTGATTGACCTCGGCCGAGTGCGTCCAGATGATGGCGTGCGGACCGTCTGGTATCACGACAAGGCGCGCGTTGGCAAGCATGCCGACCAGCCGATTCCCTGTGGCGCCCAGCGGCGTGACCCGGTCTTCGTCACCTTGCACGATCAGCACCGGGACGGAAATACGGGCGAGATCAGCGCGGAAGTCCTCCCGCAGTGCGGTGGCGCATCCGAGCGCGGCGGCAGGCGAGACTCTGATGGCGACGTGGAAACTGTTCTGCCAGGCCTGGTCGCTCACCCGGCTGCCGCCGAGCAGGTCGAGGTTGTAATAGACGTCCAGGTACGACTTGACGGCGGCTGGACGGTCGGCCGCGAGCTCGGCGAGGAAGTCGTCGAGCGCAGCGAGGTCGGTCCCGCCCGGGTTGGCGACGGAACGGGGCAGGAACGGCGGCACCGGTGCCAGCAGGGCAGCAGCGCGAACCCGCTGCTGCCCGTAGCTTCCCAGGTACCGCGTGACTTCGCCGGTCCCGGAGCAGCAGCCGACCAGTACCGCGTCCCGCAGGTCAAGGCCTTCGAGCAGCTCGTTCAGGTCGGCGGCGAGCGTGTCGTAGTCATATCCTCCGGCCGGGCGGCTGGAGGAGCCGGTGCCGCGCCGGTCATACGTGACGACGCGGTATCCGGCGGTGAGCAGCGCGGTTTCCTGTTTCTCCCAGGACTGCCCGTCGGCCAGGTAGCCGTGGACCAGGACTACGGGCGGTCCCGCTCCGTGGTCTTCGTAGTAAATGCGGATGTCGCCGGTGTTCTCCTGGCCGACGGTGATGCAGGGCATCACGACCTCGCGTTCCGCGGTGCGTCATGAACAACGTCCACACAGCTACCTTGTGCCGCCTCGCCTCGGCCTGGTATCCGCAACATGACTGCATGCGTTCCTGCGTCGTCTCCTCTCCTTGGGCAGTGACGGCCGGGCCATGACCGCTACGGAGCCGGGCCTGGTCGGGCGCGAGGACGAACTGTCCCGGCTGACAGAACTCATCAGCCCGCCCTACGCAGCGAGCCGGACGATGCTGCTGCTCGGCGATCCGGGCATGGGCAAGACCATGTTGGTGGCTGCCGCAGAGCAGCAGGCCAAGGCGGCGGGCATGCGGGTCCTATCGGCGGTCGGCCGTGAGTCTGAGCAGGACCTCGCTTTCGCCGGGCTGCATCAGCTGCTGAGGCCGGTAGCCGACCGCCTGGAGGGCCTGCCCGCGCCTCAGGCCGCAGCGCTGCGTAGCGCTTTTGGCCTCGCTGAGGTCCCCGTCCCCCCGGACGCGCTGCTAACGGGAATCGCGGTGCTCACCCTGCTTTCGGGGCTTTCCGACGACCAGCCGCTGCTGATAGCCGTGGACGACGCGCAGTGGCTAGACCGTGCCTCGCTCGACGCGCTGGCGTTCGCCGCCCGCCGCCTGGAATCGGAGCAGCTCGTGCTGCTGGTGTGCGAGCGCGGGAACGTGCCTCCGCACGGCTTCGGGCGGGACTTCCCGCAACTGGTCCTCGCGCCGCTGAGCCTGCCTGAAGCAGGCCGGCTGCTGGACGCACAGCCGCGCCCGCCCCGCGGCCGTTCGCGCGAACAGGTACTCGCTCAGGCGGCCGGCAACCCGCTGGCGCTCATCGAGCTGTCGAAGATGATCGCGGCAGACCCCGGCGCTGGACGACGCTGGACAGCGGAGCCACTCCCGCTGACCGCTCAGCTGACTGCCATCATGACGTCCAGGTACGCCGCCCTGCCCCCGGCAGCGCGAGGCGCGGTGCTGCTCGCAGCCGTCGCCGACAGCGCGGACGTCACTGCCGTGGCGCTGCCCGGGCTTACGGCTGACGGGCTCGCCCCGGCGGAAGCAGCCGGGCTGATCCGGCTCGATACGGCGGGGCTGCAGTTCACGCATCCGCTCGTCCGGTCGGCCGTCTATCACGCCGCACCGTTCACCGAGCGTGCTGCGGCCCACCTGCAGATCGCCGGTGCCGTGCGCGACCATGCCGACCGCTACGCCTGGCACCTGGCCGCCGCGGCACTGGAACCCGACGAGCATGTCGCTTCGCTGCTTGAGGACAGCGCGGCCCAGGCGCAGCAGCGTGGCGGCACTGCTGCGGCCGCGCGCGCACTGGAACGCGCCGCCGAGCTGAGCGCCGATGGCCACGACAAGGCCAGGCGCCTGCTCGCCGCCGCGGATCTCGCCCACTCTGCCGGCCAGGCTGACTGGGTGCGGGAGCTAGCGGGCAAAGTCCTCACGCTGCCGTCCGACACCGACATGCGCATCGCCGCACGCCTCAAGATCGGCTGGTCGCTGCTGTGGTCGAACCGGCACACCGACGCGCTCGAGATGCTTCTCTCCGTCGCCGTCGATGCCGCCACAAGGCTGCCACCTGTTGCCTGGGACGCCGCCGCGATGGCCGCCACGATCGCCCACCAGACCGGGCTGCCTGAGGCCTCAGTCCGGGTGCGCGCCACCGTGGACGCGACCGGCGCGAAGGCGCCCACTGCGGGGAACTGGCCGACTGGCACTTACGACGCCGCTCACCTGTGGATCCGGGTCTGCGCTGATCCAATCGGCGGACGCGCCGAAAGCGTAGCGGACCTGCACCGGATTACCGAGGGATCATCGTCCGACCTGGCCAGGATAGGCGGCGCGGCCTGGAGCCTGGACGAGACCGAGCTAGCGGTCCGCGTGCTCCGCGACGCCCGCGCCCGGCTGCACGCCCCGGGGGTAGACGGCGCGAGCGGTGCGGTGCTCTCGTGCCTGGCATGGGCATGCATTGACAGCGGCCGCTGGGACGACGCGCTCGCTGCAGCGCGCGAGGCCGAGGACATCGCCGCGGCGTACAAGATGGAGACCGTGGCCGGCACCGCCGACCTTGTCACCGCGACCGTCCTGGCCATGCGTGGCGACGACGAGGCGGTGCCGCCGCTGCTGGCCCGTGTGCGCACCGCCGTCGATGAGGCCGTGTACCGGGGGTTCGCCGCCAGGATCCGGCACGCAGCGGGCCTCGCGGCCCTGGCCCACGGCAGCTACCTGGCCGCTTACACACAACTCAGCCAGCAGTTCGCCGCTGACGGCACGCCGCTGCACTACCACTTTTCCTACTACACGATGGCGGACTTCGCGGCTGCTGCGGTGCGCGCGGAACGGCGCCTCGAAGCCAGGACCCGGCTGGAGCGCGCGCTGACCCGGCTCGGCCCGGCGCCTGGACCGCGCCTCGCGCAGCTCGCGGCCCGCGCTCGCGGGCTCGTGGCCGAGCCCTCCGATGCTGGCACGTACTTTGCCGCAGGCCTGGAAGACCCGGCGGGCAGCGCGTGGCCGTTCGAACGGGCGCAACTACAACTGGACTACGGCGAGTGGCTCCGACGCCAGCGGCGGATCAATGACGCCAAGCCCCTCCTCGGCAGCGCTCTGGAGACGTTCCGCCGGCTCGGCGCTACACCGTGGACCCAGCGCGCCGAAGCTGAACTGCGTGCCTGCGGTGTGAGCGCGCAAGCTCCGAAGTCCGACCGGGGCGTGCTGGACACACTCACGTCCCAGCAACGGGAGATCGCGATCCTCGCCGGCCGTGGCCTCACGAACGGCGAGATCGCCGACCGCTTGTTCCTTTCTCCGCGCACCGTAGCCTCACACCTGTACCGCTCATACCCCAAGCTCGGCATCGCTGGCCGCCACCAGCTCCGCGACCTCATCGACCACGCGAGCGCGCCCTAGGGCAGTGGACCGCGCGAGTGCAGTCAGATTACGGATACCCCGCCACGCAGCCGCGGCCGATGCTGCGAGCGTGGTGGCAGCTCTCGGTGGCTTACTCCTCCTCCTCCTCCACGTCCTCTTCACGGAGGATCTCCTGTACCTGCTGTCTGTTCAGCCCCAACTCCTCGGCGATCTCGTGGTACGTGAAGCCTTCCTCGCCCATGGCGATGACCCGTGCTCGCGTGGCAGCGTCCTCGCTACCTATCGCGTCGTCTTCCTCGTCTGTCATGACTCCTCCTCTGCAGTCGCAGCATTCCCCTTAGGTTCTCGGTTACAGCGCAAGGTTCCATCTCGGCCCCGACTTCCCAAGCGGTGCCCATCGACCTGGTCAAGCACAATCTTTCCAGTAACCGAAATCCATTGTTCATGCTCCGTTTACCTAGGTCGGCTAAGGGCCGGGGCTGCGGCAGATCACAATTCGTAACGCGGTTTGACACACGGTGTTCCCCAGGTACCATCTCAGAGCCGAACGTTTTAGAACGTTTGCGTAGTTATCTGATGATCCGAGGCGCAAGAAAGCGGCTCAAGTCGCGTGCGCTTGAGAGAATCCCCCACTCCGGCGGCAGGCAGAGCCGTGCCCACAACCCGGGGAAGTCAACAGGAGGTAGTTGGTGAAAACTCCGTATCGGTTCGGGCTCGCAGGGCTTGCCGCTCTGTCACTGCTCGCCGTCGGATGCAGCTCGAACTCGCCGTCATCGGCGGGCGGATACAACTGGTCAAATGCGACGTCAGCAGCCTCCGGCGGGGGCATGTCCGCGCTGATCGCGGCCGCCAAGAAGGAAGGCACGCTCAACGTCATCGCGCTGCCGGCCAACTGGGCGAACTACGGCACGATCATCAAGGACTTCACCAAGAAGTACGGGATCAAGGTCAACTCCATAGCGCCGTCGGACAGCAGCGCGCAGGAGGTCACCCAGATCGAGCAGAAGAAGGGCACCTCACTCGCAGCCGACGTGCTCGACATCGGCGGCAGCGTTGCCACGGCCAGCTCCTCTCTGTTCGCCCCGTACAAGGTGCAGGAGTGGACGGACATCCCGGCCGGGCTGAAGCAGTCGGACGGACTGTATGTCGGTGACTACGGCGGCTATATGTCCGTGGGATACGACTCGGCCAAGTTCGGCACGATCACGTCGCTGAATCAGCTGCTCGGCTCGAAGTTCAAGAACGCGGTGGCGCTCAACGGTAACCCGACAGAGGCCAACGCCGCGCTGAACGGCGTGCTGATGGCGAGCCTGGCCGAGGGCGGCAGCCTTAGCAACATCGCCCCAGGCGTCACCTTCTTCGGCAAGCTCAAGTCGGCTGGCAACTTCAACCCCGTTGAGGCCACTCAGTCGACCATCAAGACCGGCGCCACCCCCGTTGTGCTCGACTGGGACTACCTGAACACCGCAGCCGCCGTGGGGCAGCCCTCGTCGACGTGGAAGGTGTTCATTCCGTCGAACGCGACCCTGGGCGGCTTCTACTACCAGGCCATCAACAAGAACGCGCCGGACCCCGCGGCCGCCAGGCTGTGGGAGGAGTTCCTCTACTCGCAGGCGCCGATCGGCGGTCAGAACCTCTGGCTGCAGGGCGGCGCACGGCCGTCCGAGCAGGCAGCTATGACCGCGAACGGCACCATCGACAAGACGGCCGCCGCAGCGCTGCCGCCAGTGACCGGCACGCCAGTGTTCCCGACCCAGGCCCAGTCCACCAGCGCAGCGACCTACCTCGCTACGAACTGGGCTAAGGCCGTGAGCTAGGTCTCGAACCGTGATGGCTGCCGCCACAACTGAAGCCGCCGTCCGGCCCGCACGGGCCGGACGGCGGCTGCCGCTGGCCTGGACCGGCACACTGCCGTTCCTGGCGTACGCAGGCATATTTCTGCTCCTGCCGACGGGCATCGTGATCTGGAACGCCTTCAAGGGCAACGCCGACGGCTGGACGCTGGCGAACATCGAGGCCCTGAACACCGGCCCGGTCCGCACCGCCTTCACCGGCTCGCTGGAGCTGTGCGTCATCTCGTCGGTGATCGGCGCGGTGGCCGGCGCGATCCTGGCGTACGCGGTCGCGTCGGGCGATCCTGACGGGCTCATGCGCAGGCTCTACCTGGCCGGCTCGGGGGTGCTCGCTCAGTTCGGCGGCGTCACGCTGGCGTTCGCGTTCCTCGCCACTATCGGGCCGGCTGGCTTCTTGCTGCACGCGAGCTGGTACAGCGACTTCCCCTGGGGGATAGCGGTGATCTACTGCTACTTCCAGATCCCGCTGATGGTGCTTGTCTTCCTGCCGGCGATCGATGGCCTCCGCGTGCAGTGGCGCGAGGCCACCGAGAACCTCGGCGGATCAACGTGGCACTACTGGAGGCACGTGGCCGGGCCACTGCTATTCCCGGCGTTCCTCGGCGCGACGCTGCTGCTGTTCGCCAACGCGCTGTCGGCGTTCGCCACGATCGAGGCGTGGGAGGACCAGATTTCCTACGTGGTGCCCCAGTCGATTAGCAACTCACTCATCAGTGAGGTCGGGCTCCAAAACGTGCACGCGGGCGACGCGCTCGCCCTCGGCCTGATCGTTCTCGTGGTGATCGTCATGGGCTGCTACTTCCTGCTGCAGCGACGGGCGGGCCGATGGCAGCGATAGACTCAGCGCCCCGTGACCTGACCGGAACCGGGTCCGCCCGGCGCGCCGGCGGCCGAGTGACCCGGCAGCGGCGGCGGCTGAAGGCATTCAGGTACATCACGTTCACCGTGTTCGGGCTGTTCTTCGTGCTGCCCCTGCTGTCGATGTTCCGGGCTTCCTTCGAGGGCAGCACTCCGGGCAGCTGGTCGGTGTCGGCTTGGACGGCCATCGTTTCCTATCCGGGGCCGCCGCCGCTGCTGTCCTCGATCGAGATCACCCTCGAGCTGGCCGTCCTGACCAGTGCCGCGATGGTCTTGCTCGTGGTGCCGACGATGATCTGGGTGAAGCTGCGGGTGGCCTGGTTCAGCAAGATCATGGAGTTCATCTGCCTGCTCCCGCTCACGATCCCCGCGATCGTGATCGTGGTGGGCCTAGCGCCGATCTACAACTGGATCGAGCACTACAACGTGTCCGCGCTGATGCTGTTCTGGGTCTACGTCATCCTGGCGCTGCCCTACGCGTACCGGGCACTGGCTGCGGGGCTGGAGTCCGTCGACGCGAAAACGCTGTCCGAGGCGTCCCGCAGCCTCGGGGCCCGCTGGCCGACCGTGATGTTCAAGGTGATCGTCCCCAATATGTGGCAAGGCATCCTTAATGCCCTGCTGCTGACGGTGGCGCTCGTCCTCGGCGAGTTCACGGTCGCCTACCTGCTGAGCTACGTCAACCTGCAGGTGAACCTGTTCGAGATCAGCAGGAGCACAGAGAACGCCAGCGTGCTCTTCTCGGCATCCGCGGCGACCCTGCTGTTCGCATTCATCCTGCTACTGATCTTGTCCTACGCTGGCCGCCGCCTGCGGCGCGGCCGACCCTAAGGTGGAACGGTGAGTTCAACAATCTCACGCACGACCGGCGCGACCAGAACGGCCGTAGAGGTCCGGATGCAGGGG